>NZ_CAMFHL010000050.1 GCF_945952095.1 uncultured Arsenicibacter sp.
CGTAAGGAGTCGTCGGCAGCGTCAGATGTGTATAAGAGACAGGGGTACGTAGATTGGTTGCGGCAAAGATACGACTTGCTTCGTGAAAGAGCAGCTCGTAAAAAGATGTGTACAAAACGCAAAAGTTATCCACATTTCAGGTGTGGATAACTCCTATAATTGTGAATAACATATAGTTAAACCAGGAAAATAGACCGCTTAATCGAAAAAAACAGGTATCAGACATGTAGGATAACTTTCCCGAACTGTTTGCCATCGATCATACGCTGATAGGCTTTCGTGGTATCAGCAAGCGCAAAGGTCTGATCAAGTACAGGCCGGATCTGGTACTTTTCCGTGAATGCGAGCATAGCTGAAAATTCATCCGGAGTACCCATGGTGGAGCCGGTAATCCGTAGCTGCTTAAAGAAAATTTTTGCCGGGATAAGGTCTGTTATCTTACCGGTTGTTCCGCCATACATGGTAATCCGTCCGCCGGGAGCAGCGCAGTCAATCAGGCGGGAAAAAGACGGTCCGCCTGCTCCGTCGATGATGACCGAAAAATACCCTTGCCGGCCGCCGCCTGTCTGGTTGAGGAGTGCTTTATGCCAGTCTTGATCGTTATAGTTTACCCCGCCTGTAGCACCGAGGGCGATGGCTTTGGCCAGTTTTTCGTCAGAGCCAGAGGTGACCCAAACCTCAGCGCCAGCGGCTATCGCAAACTGCATGGCAAATAAAGCGACACCGCCGCCGATACCGGTAATCAAGACCTTTTCTCCGCTGGCATCCGGCGATTGCTTTAAACCCGCCTGCGTCATCAGAGCCCGCCACGCCGTTAATCCCGCCAAAGGGAGCGCTGCGGCTTCGGCAAATGACAGATGGGCCGGTTTGGGGTGCAGGTATTGGGCGCTGATCCGTACGTATTCGGCAAAGGTACCGTTGTCGGGCATGCCCAGGATGGTGAAGCGATCGCTGTTACAGGCCGGATTGTCTCCCCAGTTATGCCCGCAGTTCAGCAGCACTTCCTGCCCGATCCAGCTATTGCCGACACCGTCGCCGGCGGCCGTCACGATGCCCGCCCCGTCCGATCCGGGAATAACCGGCAGCTTAATGCCCGGATAAAGCCCTTGCTGTATAAACACATCACGGTGGTTAAGGGCTGCGGCCTTAATGGCCACAACCGCTTCGCCCGAACCCGGAACAGGCGTATCCATGTCCGTATAAACGAGGGGCGTATTGATGTCCTGCAAATAAATGGCTTTCATAAGATTGCCTGTGACATAGTATGGAGAGATAGTCTGCTGGTATCAACTTAGTTTTGCCGCCACTGAGCCAGCAATAAAAAGAACTTACCACATAGCCACATTAGAAAACATAGATTTTTAACTCTTTGTGGTCTTATGTGGCTATGTGGTAAAAATAATTTGGGGTATGGGGTTCAACGGGAAAGAATAGCTGTTACCCCTGATAATTGTCAATCGCGCCGCGAACGTTGCCGTACTTTTCCAGTAACGTTTTCGCTGTTTCTTCAGTTACGCCGAGTTCGCTCATGACCATGCGGGCAGCGCGGTGCTGAAGTTTGATGTTGCTCAGCTGCATATCAACCATTTTGTTGCCTTTCACACGGCCAAGCTGAATCATGACTGAGGTCGACAGCATGTTGAGCGCCAGTTTTTGCGCCGTGCCCGATTTCATCCGCGTGCTGCCCGTGACAAACTCCGGACCAACCACGATCTCAACCGGAAACTCAGCGGCTTTGGCGACGGCCGAATCCGGGTTGCAGACAATACAACCGGTCAGGCAACCGGCAGCGCGGGCTTGCTCCAGTCCGCCGATTACGTACGGCGTCCGGCCCGAAGCAGCGATACCGACAACGGTATCCAGTGGCTCAATCTGGTAAGCCTGCATGTCTTTCCATGCCTGCTCCGGATCGTCTTCGGCAAATTCAACGGCTTTCCGGATGGCTGTGTCACCACCGGCAATCAGGCCAATGACCATATCGTGCGGAACGCCATAGGTTGGGGGGCACTCCGACGCATCGACCACACCCAGCCGGCCGCTGGTACCGGCACCGATGTAAAAGAGACGGCCGCCTTCCTTCATTCGTTTTACCACCTCTGTTACGAGGGCTTCGAGCTGCGGAATGGCTTTTTCAACAGCGTAGGGTACGGTTTTATCTTCGTTATTGATATTGGTTAGCAGGTCATGAACCGACATCTGCTCCAGATGGTCGTAATGCGAGGAGGTTTCTGTAATCATAGTAGTTGCCTGGGAAGGCCTTCAAACGTTGGGACAAAAGTACGGAAATTTCACGGGGCGCTGATTCCGTTTAAAAGCTCATCTATGCGGACAAGCTGGTAGTTTCGCTGCTTCAGGTACGTCAGCAATTCACCCAGCGATTGATAAAGCTTATCGGTCCGGCCGGGATGAGTACCGATGTGTACCAGCAGGATAAAGCCGTTCAGCCCCGACTGCTTTTTTTGTTCATACGCATACACCGATTCCAGAATAGTGCGGGTACTGCGATAGTTTTTGGCATCGGGAGTTGTATAATCAGCGTGGCTGATGGTGCCGCCGGTGTAATTGATGAGCTGTAAGCCTTCGCGTTTGGTCCAGCCGGCGATGCTGTCGTTATACCACTCGTAGGGCGGCAAAAAATAACGGGCCTGTTTTTTCCGGATACCGAACCCGTTCATTGCCGCGTAGTTGGCCTGCAAATCCGTCCGGAACCGGCTTTCGCTGACCAGCAAACTGTCCCGTTTACTCCAGTCGCAATAAAGCAGGTGCTGATCAGAGTGCGCGCCGAGGTAATGCCCGTCGTTGCGTAAGTCCGCAATAATCTGCCGGAAAGCCTGATTCCGGTAAAACCGGCCGGTGAAGAAAAACGAGGCCGGTACGTGGTGCTGCTTCAGGGTTTCGCGGACCAGCAGCCCGCCGTCGGCGTATTCGTCGCCGGTAAAGACCAGTGCCAGCTGCCGTTTGCTGGTATCGCCCCGTATAATGGCCCCTTTAAACCAGTGGCCAGTTTGCTGGGCCACGGTCATACCGGTGCTCAGCAGCCACAGAAGCAAACCGGCTACCTGCTTACGGCTCATTTCCCGTGTTGTTTAGCGGCCAGCAGGTAAATCAGTGAGGCTGTGCCGTCCATGGTTGGTTCGTTGGTTGAATAATCACCGTAGTCGTCGTGGTAAATGACCAGCTTGCTCTGAAAGGCAGCGTATTCGTCGGGTTCATATAGGGTAATGCCGATCAGATTCCGGTAAATGCTGCCATATACCGGACCATCGACCAGTCCGCCGTCAATCGGGTATTTTTTCAGGTGTGTAAAGGCGGAATGCGGATCGGTGGGCGTATCAGCATTGCCAGGCAGGCCATATACAAAACTGCTGCCCCACGGATTGCAGCCGAATAGCCAGTCGAAACAGGCTTGTTCGAGCTCCTCATACCGGTTATCGCCCGATAGCTGCCGGTACCAATAGCACTGGGTGGCAAAGGATGTTGTCAGGTTATTACTGCACCATGTAAACGGCACGCCACGGTAAAAGCCGTTTTGTTGCGCCCGTTTCCAGACAATGTCGATGCCCTGCCGCAAAAAGGCAATAACCTCTTTACGCGACTTGCCGGTCAGATTTTTGGCCAGTTCATAATGCCCCACGTTAACAAACGGATACCATTGGTAATGGCGCGCTGTATCGGCGATAATCCATGGTGTAACCGGTTCCTGGCGGGCATAGCCGAGCGCCTGCGTCAGGTAGGCCGGATTCGGACTGATGGTATGCAGGGCTACGGCGGCCAGCTCCATATCGTCGGTCCAATTGTCTTCTTCGTAAAAATACGGTGCCCGTCCCGGTGCGGTCTGGCAGGCGCCCGGCTTTTTCAGGCCCAGCGCATAGGCCGTATTGGCGCGGTGTTGTAGTTTTTGCGCATAGGCTGCATCCCGCACCTGCAATAGCTGATAGCCCAATGAAAAAGCACTGCTCACCTTTCCGGCGGTTGAGGCGACCCCTGTTGCCCGGTTTTTGTACTTAAACAGTCCTTGCGGCTGACCGGTGCAGAAGTAGACCGGCCGCTCTAAGCCTTTGCCATAAAAATTATCTTCTTTCGGAATCCGCATGCCGGCATGGTCGCGGTCATCGCCGAGCTGGTTAAACAGCCAGTCGTCTTTCGGGTGCATTTTCAGCAGCCAGTCGAGACCCCAGCGGGCTTCGTCGAGCACATCAGGAGTCTGATTCCGGCCGGCCAGTCCGTTAGCCTGATGCTGATCGCCGAATGCTTCCGGAAAGTCGCGGTATGCCGCCAGCAGGTGGTAAGTCGCGTTAGCCGAGGTGGTTACGTATTGGAGGTAGTCCGACGCATCATGCCAGCCCCCCGACGCATCGATATGGGTGCTGTCGGGCATAGGTCCGTACATGGTGTACCCGTCGTGCGTATGACAGGAGTCGTTGAGGTAAGAGTTGAAACCGCTGCGCTGCTGCCGCATGTACCGCAGGCAAAAATCGGCGGCACCGTCGTATACGCGGGCATCAACGCGGAAAACCGGCGATTCGGCCGTTTCGGTTTTAATACGGTAGCTGCCTGGTTTGGTAAGTTTAGAGAAATTTAAGCGGTAGGTTTGGGCAAACGGCCCGTAAGCGCCGAATGCCTTACCCGCTTTGCCGGTCCAGACAACGGCGCCGGTTTCGGCATCAACCACCGAAAATGTCCGGAGCGATGCGTCCGTGGCTTTGCTGCCCCAGACCGCTACTTTGACGCCATCGGGGCGATAGCCTAACAGATTGACCCGGACCCATGTTTGCTGTTCATCGGGAAACCGGAAGGAAAAGGCAAGGAGTAAAAGGCAGGCGAAAAGGAGGAAGTTCTTCATGAAAGCGAAGATAGAGAAAATTAATTTTCCTCTACCAGCTCGTCATTTTCGTAGTTTCCTGATTCCTGCGTTCCGTCGGTATTATACAGAATACCAAAACCTTCGCGCTTTCCTTTGATGAACGTGCCGACAAACCGGTCGCCGTCCGAGAAGTAATAAGTGCCTTTGCCGTGGGGCAGGTTATCCTGAAACTGACCGACGTATTTGTCGCCGTTACGGTAGAAGTACAGGCCATTGCCTGTCCGCACATCCTCAGCAAACGTCCCTTTGTATTTCATTTTGCCATCGGGATAAAACTGAACGCCTTCGCCATGTTTGCTGCCGTTGGCAAAATCGCCCTGGTATTTTTCAAGCGTCGGATTAACAAAAATGCCGTAACCATCCTGACAATCGCCGCTGAGGCAGCCAACTTTTGTTTTGCCGACTGCTTTTGTGGTTTCTTTGGCCGGTGCGTCCGGATTGGTCATGGCCAGCGGATTGGCAGGGCGTTGTGCCGCATTCCGGGTAATGCGGTTGCTGTCCTGTTGCGGATAAATTTCTTCGGCTTCCGTCCAGCCTTTGCGGATTGCGTCGATCCGTGCCTGTTTGGCCGGGTGAGTTGTGGTGGCTTCTTCGGCACCAAGTGTCTTAATGGCAATCAGGGCCTCATTGAGCGAAGCCCCTAACTGATGCAGCACAAAGCCTGAGAAACGGTCTGCTTCAATTTCTTTAACCGGCTGTCCGCCTTTGCCGTCGATGGTATGCCCCTGCAGGTGGTGACCGATTTCGTGGGCCATGATGCTGATCGCCGACCAGTCGGTTTCGGTCATGTCTTCGATGCGCTGCATAAACGCCCCGTCATAAATAATAAACCGCTGCCCGCTGACGACAGTCGCGAAGCAGTTGCGGGTGTTCGGGCATTCGATAATCTTGAAATTCCGGACCAGACCGATGGGTTTCAGAATCCGGTCGACTACCTTTTCGGCATGGCCGCTTGAGGCTGTATACATCATGTAATTACACAGCGACTGGGTGCCTGCCTGACCTGTGTAGTTGCAGACAAACGTGTGTTGGTGTATCGGGGATTGACGGTTACCTGTCTGCGCCAGCAACGTCACCTGGGTTATGAGCCAAAGCCCTACAGAAAACAGCACAAATCGCATAGATCGGTCCCGGGGTAAACTCGTCGTCAGGCATTTAAACGCGGAAATCCCTTTTTTCCTTCTATACCGGAACCGCTATTTTGTAAAGAATAACCCAGCAGGACAATCAATTGATAATATGAGCTAATACCATATTTTATGCAATAAAATTATTTTATTTTGAGTTAATTATTTTGTTTTGAAAAACGTTAATCTATTATAGCAGTAGATAATAGAAAACAAAAAAACGTCACTGCTAATCTTATCTCTGAACTATGCTTCATACAACTAACTGGCGTTCGATAGCCCTTGGGCTGTCGGTTGGTGCTTCTGTCTGGCTTACAGGGTGCCGGAAAACCGAAAACGTACAACCATCTGTTACCACCAGTACCACAACGGTGGCAGTCAACACGGAAAATCAGACGGTCAACAACTGGATTCTGACCAACATGCAGTATTACTACTACTGGAACGACAAAATCCCGACGACCGTTGACAAGAACCTGAATCCTTCCGATTACTTTGCTGCACTTAAGTATACGTACGATGCAACGGCCCGCCCCGACGGCGACCGCTTTTCGTGGATTCAGCAAAGCGCGGATGAACTGACAGCGGCCCTCAGCGGCGAAAGCAAAACCGACGGGATGGAGTTTCAGCTCTATATCCGTCCGAATACGACGGATGATATTGTCGGCTCTGTGCTGTATGTGTTGCCTAATTCACCGGCGGCAAAAGCGGGTATCAAGCGGGGGGATATGTTTTTTAAGGTTGACGGTCAGAAAATGACCCGCAGCAACTACAGCAGTTTGCTGTCGTCGGCTACGGATACGAAGCAGTATGGTTTTCTGAAGGTAGAAAACGGTGCACTCGTTGAAACGTCTGATGTGAAGACGGTGACAGCGGTAGTGTTTCAGGAAGATCCGGTGTACATGGATTCGGTCTACACCGTTGGCGCGAAGAAAATCGGCTATCTGGTCTACAATCAGTTTGTGCCGGGGCCAAACGGCAGCACCGTGGCTACCTACGATCAGAAACTTGATAATATTTTTATCAAGTTTAAGCAGCAGGGCGTTAACGAACTGATTCTGGACTTCCGGTATAACCCCGGTGGTTATGTATCGTCGGCGACCAACCTGGCTAGTTCCATTGCTAAAAACGTGACAACCAGCAGCGTGTTTGCCCGTAAAGAGTGGAACAAAACGATTACGCCGGATCTGGAAAAGCAGTATGGTAAAAACTTCTTTTACGATTATTTCCAGACGAAGGCCGGTAATATTGGTAGCAACCTGCAACGCGTGTTTGTGCTGACCACCAGTCGCTCGGCGTCTGCCAGTGAGCTGGTTATCAACGGTCTGAAACCGTACATGACTGTGACGACCATCGGTACAAAGTCATACGGTAAAAATGTAGGATCGGTGACGATTTCGGATTCGAAGAAGCAGATTAAGTGGGGGATGCAGCCCATTGTGTCGAAGTCATTCAACTCACTGGGTCAGTCGGACTACAACACCGGTTTCACACCTGCGGTTACGGTCAGCGAACCACTGAATCCGCGTCCGTTCGGCGATGTGAGCGAAGCGTTGTTGAACGAAGCCCTCTTCCAGATTACGGGCTCACGGCTTGCCCGCCGCGCCATCGTGGCCGAGGTAAACGCCCCGACGCCGATTGCTTCTACGATTGAGCGCAAAGCCGGTGGCAGCAATATGTTCATCGAGCTGCCGAAATAGTAGTTAGCCGGGCAAAATACGATACGGGCAGGTCGGTTGGCCTGCCCGTATGCATTAGATGGGGGGCAATGAATAAGTGGTACTGCGACCGCCGGAACTATCCTTTACCAGAACTCCTTGTCCGACCAAATCCTGAATATCCCGTAGGGCTGTATCCTGTGATACTTTGGTGATTTTAGCCCACTTTGAGGTTGTCAATTTCCCGTCAAAGCCATCTAAGAGTTTGTTGATCATACTGCGCTGACGCTCAGTGATCAATTTGGCCGATAACCATTCCCAGTACCTGGCCTTAGTGAGTACCGCCGATAGCAGGGATTCAGTATCTTCCAGGGCACGATCCAGGCAACTAAAAAACCAGACCAGCCAGTCTGTGATATCCAGTGTACCGCGCTGCGTTTTTTCAAGTATCTGATAATAAGCCTTGCGCTCTTTTCTGATCTGTGCCGACATGCTGTAAAAACGCTGCGGGCTGTTGTCTGCTCTGGCTAATTGCATATCAGCGATGGTACGTGCGATCCGGCCGTTACCATCGTCAAACGGGTGAATCGTAACAAACCACAGGTGGGCAATCGCTGCCTTTAGTACCGGATCGAGCGGCTGATGCGTATTAAACCAGTTTAGAAAAGCGGCCATCTCAGCATCCAGTACATCGGCGCCCGGAGCCTGAAAATGTATGCGTTCATAACCTATCGGGCCGGATACGACCTGCATAGGGCCTGAATCACCGTTGCGCCAGTCGCCAACGGTAATTTTATGCATGCCGCTGCGACCTGTCGGAAACAAGGCTGCCTGCCAATCGCCTAAGCGATCTTTTGTCAATGGCTGATCGAATTGCTGTGTAGCATCCAGCAGCATATCGACCAGGCCTTCAACGTCTCTGTCAACCGCTACGAGACCCAAGGTGTCAATCCCTAACCGGCGGGCGATTGATGACCGGACCTGACTCTGATCCAGCCACTCACCTTCGATTTCATTGGATTTGATGAGTTCCTGGGTCATGGCTTCCAGCATTGCCTCCGAGCGAAGCGAAAAGCCCAGACTGGTCATGCGGCCGGTTAGCTTCCCCTGCTTATGGCGCAGGGCAGCCAGCGGCGTTAAAATAACGTCTTGCTCCCACTGGAAATCCGGCCACCCATATCGTTGATAGATGTACATGCTATTCACCGCATAAGATGCGGCGAATATACGGTTTATTCACCGCATGCTCAAGAGCAAACCTATTCGTCATCCGGAAACCGTTTCATATCCCGTTGATGGTAAGACCCTTTGATGATCATTGGCGGAAAAATGACGCCCTCCGTGCGCTCGGTTGCATGGTCAAAATATTGCCAGATTTTAAACTTGTTGTATTCACCTTCGTACTTGAATAGCTGAGCCATTGATGCACTATAATCCTGCCGTAGCTGCTCGGGTTTGCAAAAATAGGCCGGAAAAATAAACAGGGGAATGATCACCGATACGGGTTTACGGCCTGATCCCAATGACCAATAACGGCCTGTTTCAAAAACAGCACTGGTAATAAGGTCTTTGAGTATTTTAGGTGCCCCCACAGAAACAGCAATATGGTCTATCTCGCCATCCCCGACAATTTGAAACCGAACCGATGCATAAGCATTGAGGCATAAGGTATCAAGCTGATAGACCCTTGGATCTTTGTCGAGTGTTTCCATAAGGACCTCCAGCGGGTTCTTCGGGTCTTTGAAAACAAAGGCGGCTTGTTTGCCTTTCTGCTGTGCCAGGGCCGTATGGCAAAAGCAAAAAAACAGCATGTAGAGAAAAACAATCCGGGGATATTTTTTCATTATAATTTGCCTAACTATTACCTGAGATATTTAAAAATAAAAAATTAATAGAAATAACTAAAGAAACAAATATATAGAAATAATGAGCAAAGTGATAGAACTAAACGTATTGTTAACTCTTTTATATGAAAAGTTCCGCTTTGAATATGAAAATATATACTAAGAATACAAAACAGACTAAATGGCAATAATGCATTTAAGTTGAATAAAACCTCCGACCATAAAAAATAATCAGCGTGACCAAAGTAGTAACTTATGGGGGTTTTATTTACTATTATACTGAATGGACTTAAAATAATGTATAAAATATCCAGTTCGTAACTCATATACATTAACTCGTTGATAACTAAATAGTTTCTTTTATTTTTTTTTAGATTTATGCTTAACAGGTAACCATAAATTAATCTTAAAGTGATTATTATCAGACAACTAAGTAGTAATAAGTTTGGAGATTTTATCTTTGCTGTCATGCAAATCATGCAAACCCAGCATATCATTAAACTTCCGTTGGTATATAGTAGTTTTACAAATGAAATTCTTAAAATATTATTTATAATAGCATAAATAAAGAAACTAAATAAATGAGAAAAGATAAGTAATAATTTCATTTTCTTGTAATTGATTAATAGCTTTAAGATATCTTTGTTATTTAGAAAATATTTGGGCCTTTATTCAAATTTAGAAAAAATAAATTTGAATAAAATTACTTCAATGGTTGTGTGTCATCCTCAAGATAAAAAGTCACAAATAGCGAATCCTTATTTTTTACAGTTGTATTTATCTTCTGCCAAAGATAGGTAGGCCATCCTGCTTTAATCGTATAGTTGCCGGGCTTTACCAAATGATAAAAATGACCTGAAGTATCAGTGTGAACTATTGTCTTATTGATACGTATAATTGCTGCCTTTACTGGTTCCTGCGTTCTACAATCTAATACAATCCCTGCCATAACAGGGCGCTTACTATCCGTTTTGAACGTTTTCAGGATTGTTATACAATCACTATTTCGCAGAGATGACGGAAGGTGTTTTTTTCCATAAGTTAAGCTTGCGAACTGAGCCAACACTACCTGAAAAAGAATAAAAGCTTTCATCTGATACGCTAATTATCTGAAGGTGAGAATAAATGCTGCAATGCATTATATGCTACATATCAGGGGCTAATTAATGGATATACACGTAAATAGCACTGACTTGTGGGTTAACATCATTCCACATTGGGATGTAACGAAAAGTATACAACTATTTTTATGCGTTGTTTGGCCCCCCGCAGCCTCCTATTGTTCCCCCTTCAGATACGGCCGGAAGTCGCCGGTGGAGATATGCACCAATTTCTCTACAGAAAAGTTATAGAGATAAACCCAGCAGCGTTTTTGTTGTCCAACGACTGAGACTGTTACGGGCTTGCGGACAAACTCACCGGTGTCGCCGGCGGTGTCTTCGTATTCGTCGAGGAGGGGTAGGGTCAGGTCGGGTTGTAGTAGCTGAAACACCTCGCCGCGGACGTTGGTTGGAGCGGCGGGGTCGGAAACGGCTCCCGGATACCAGGATACCAGATAGAGCTGCCCCGGAAAAGACCCGCGCCCGATATACCGGCTGTGTTGCCGGAGGTGTTCCGAAAACGGATTAGCAGCCTGTTGCATGAGGGTGCCGTACACAAATAACAAATCGGTCATCGTTGGTTAGCGGGTTTCTGAAGGGAGATTTTTAGTTTTGTACGTAAGGTAAACAGCTACCCCGAAAGCCGTACAGAAAAGGGGCTGTATTTTCTATGGTTTTTTTATGGCTTTTAGGGTAATGTAAAGTGCCCGCGAACAGTAATTTGTTCTTTTTCATAAATTTAGCATCAACAACAACGGGAAGGTATGTACGAAAAAAATATCGGTACGAAACAGAAAGCGCTGCGTATCAACCTCGATAGAAAAATTTACGGGTCTTTTGCCGAAATCGGTGCGGGGCAGGAAACCGCCGCCGTATTTTTTAAGGCAGGGGGCGCGTCCGGCACAATCGCCAAAACCATTTCGGCCTATGACATGACCTTCAGCGACGCCATTTACGGCCCTGAAATCAGTGGCCGGTATGTGTGCGAATCGCGCCTGCTGAAAATGCTCAACCGCGAGTATAACCTGCTGAACGTCCGCCTGGCCGAAAAACGCGGTACTGACTCGCTCTTCTTTGCTTTCGCCAATACTGTTGTTGCCCTGAACTACCAGAAAACCAATGAGGCTCACGGCTGGATTGGCCTGCGGTTCCAGCTGACGCCACAGGCTGCCTATAACGACGTGATCATCCACGTCCGGATGCTTGACAACGAGAACGTACTCCAGCAACAGGCACTTGGCATCATCGGCACGAACCTCATTTACGGTTGCTTTTACTACCATAAATCGCCGGAAACGCTGCTGCTGTCGCTGATGGACGACCTGACTCCGGAGCGGATTGAAATTGACATGATCCGGTTTGATGGCCCTGATTTCGCCGATGTCGATAACCGGCTGATGAGCCTGCACCTCGTGAAAAACGGCTTTACCGATGCCGCCTTGTTCGGGCCGGACGGGCGGGTGTTGCAGCCGTCGGAAGCACTCTATAAAAAACACATCCTGGTCATGCGCGGCCGGTTGCGTCCGGTGACGAACGTGCACATGGACATGATCGAAAACGGCCTGAAGCAGTTTAAGGCCGAGGACGATGTGAACCCTGATAAGGTGGTGATGGTGTCGGAGCTGACGCTGCATAACCTGAAAGCCAACGAGCAGGGCATCGATGAGAAAGACTTCCTCGACCGCGTCGACATTCTGTGTTCGCTGGGGCAGACGGTAATGATTTCCAACTACCACGAATATTTCCGCCTTGTGGCGTACCTGGCGCGTTTAACCCGTCTGAAAATCGGCCTGATCATGGGTATTCCGAATCTGGAATACATTTTCGAAGAAAGCCATTATGAATTCCTGCCGGGCGGTATTCTGGAGTCCTTTGCAACCTTGTTCAGCCGGAAGGTAAAACTGTTTATCTACCCGACCCTGCGCACCGACGGCAGCATTTACGCCTGCATGGATTTCGATCTGCCGCCGCACATTAAACCGCTTTTCTCGTACCTGACACAGAACGACAAGATCGAGGCCATCCGGAATTACAACGAAGAAAACCTGCATATTTCGACCGACCTTGTGCTGGAGCAGATTCAGAAAGGCGAAGACGGCTGGGAGGCGATGGTGCCCGACAGCGTGGTCCGTCAGATCAAGGAAAACTGCCTGTTCGGTTATCCATGTGAGGTCCAGTATACGCCCATTGGCGAACAGGTTCGCCAGCAGGCCGAACAATTATGAGGGTTGACTGGTAGATGAATAATGTGTAATGTAAAATGAATGACCGGAAAATGCCGCATTATCCGTTTTACATTGTACATTATTCATCAAATTAAACCAGGCAATCCGTATGAAATTCGGTACCAAAGCCATACATGCCGGGATCGAACCCGACCCAACTACCGGCGCCATCATGACGCCGATTTACCAGACATCAACCTACGTGCAGGAATCGCCGGGCAAGCACAAAGGCTACGAATATGCCCGGACGCAGAACCCAACCCGTGATGTACTGCAAAATAACCTGGCAGCGCTCGAAAACGGGCAGCACGGAATTTGCTTCTCCTCGGGGCTCGGAGCCACCGACGCCATCCTGAAACTCTTCAAACCCGGCGACGAAATTATTGCCAGCAGCGATCTCTACGGGGGGACCTACCGGATTATGGTGCGGGTATTTCAGGAATTCGGCCTGACCTTCAAATTTGTGTCACTCGATAATCCGGACAATCTGAAAGCAGCCCTGACCGATGCAACAAAAATGGTCTGGATCGAAACGCCGACCAACCCGCTGCTGCGTATCGTCGATATCAGGGCCATTGCGGCCATAACGCAGGAAAAAGGCATCCAGCTGGTAGTTGATAATACATTTGCATCGCCTTACCTGCAAAATCCGCTTGACCTGGGCGCTACCATCGTAATGCACTCCGTAACGAAATACCTGGGTGGTCACTCTGATACGGTGATGGGAGCTATTGTGACGAATGACGAAGCCATTGCGCAGCGGCTGAAGTTTATTCAGAACGCCTGCGGTGCGGTGCCCGGTCCTCAGGATTGTTTTCTGGTGTTGCGGGGCATTAAGACATTACACGTCCGGATGCAGCGCCACTGCGAAAATGCGATGCAGGTCGCTCAGTTTCTGCAAAGCCATCCGAAGGTAAGTCAGGTCTATTATCCGGGGCTGGAAAACCATCCGGGCCATGCATTGGCTAAAGAGCAGATGCGGGGTTTCGGCGGAATGGTGTCCTTTACCCTGCATGGTGATTCGCTGCCCGAGGCGGTTAAGGTAATGGAGAGCTTCACGGTATTTTCGCTCGGCGAATCGTTGGGTGGCGTTGAGTCGCTGTGTACGCATCCGGCGTCGATGACCCATGCCAGCATTCCGAAAGAGGAGCGGGAAAAAAATGGCCTGAAAGATACGCTTATCCGCCTGAGCGTCGGTATTGAGGATGTCGAGGACCTGATTCAGGATTTGAAACAGGCAATTGGGTAAGTTATAAACTCCCCGAAGGTTTTAAACCTTCGGGGTTGAACCAAATAGGGTTTATTCCCTCTCCAGAAACGCCAGCGCCCGGCGTTCGGCATACGTATGCGGGTCGCGGTAGGCGAGGAAACCCACGTGGCCGCCGGTTCGGGGTGTTTCGGCAAAAATCATCGGATGCGATTGGGCGAGGTCGATTGCCGCACATTCTGGTGATAAAATCGGGTCGTTCTGGGCATTCAGCACCAGCACGGGACGGGTAATGCCCGGCATAAAATTGATGGCTGAGGCTTGTTCGTAAAAATCGTCGGCATCGCGGTAGCCGTTGAGCGGAGCCGAAAAGAAATTGTCAAAATCGCGCCACAGTACTACATCTGCCACTTTTTGCATATCCAGTTTTCCCGGAAATAAATCGGCTTTCTGCTGAATTTTGGTCAGCAGCTTTTTCATAAACCGGTTGCGGTACAGCTTGTTGGCCGGCAGGTCGAGGAGTTTGGCACTGGCCATCAGATCACAGGGCGACGATACCGCGACAGCTCCCTGAATAACATCCGGAGCCTCCTGGCCGTGAACACCGAGGTATTTCAGCGTAATATTCCCACCCATGCTATACCCCACCATCACCACCTTTTCGTAGGCTTTCGTGCGCAATGCATGGTGAATCAGTTCGCCGATGTCGCCGATCTCCCCGTGGTTATACAGCCGGAACGCCTTATTCATTTCGCCGCTGCACGACCGGCAGTTCCAGGCCAGTACATCGTAGCCTTGCTGGGCAAACAATTTTGCCGTACCCCTGATGTAGTGCCGGCCACTGTCACCTTCTAAACCATGCGTTAAAATGACTAATTTACGGGGCCTTGTTGCCGTTGCCCGTTGCTCCAGCCAGTCGATGTCAATAAAATCGCCGTCGGAGAGCGTCAGGCGCTCCCGCTCATAGCTGACGCCGGGTACCTTTCGGAACATACTCGGAACAACCGTCTGTAGATGGCCGTTGTATAAATAGCGTGGCGGACCGGAGTAGGAGGAGGCAATAACAGGCATTCGTTAATTGTACGATTAAGAAATCACGATTTTTTGTCGTACCAGTAAATCGTCATTTACAGTGATTGCTAAATATATATCTGTAATTCTGGCCAGTACGATAAAGTTCATCGGCGGGCCGCTGGCTGGTTTAGCCTTCGGTTTGACGTGGCTCGAAACGGCGGTCTGTACCGTTTCGGGCATGATGCTGAGCGTGCTGGCAGTTACCCTGGCCGGAAAAGGGCTACAAACGTTGCTGCAACGGTTCCGAAAAGAAAAGCCGAAACGTTTTTCGAAGCGTACGCGGCTGGCAGTACGGGTCTGGAAACGATTCGGCATTTTTGGTATTGCGGCGCTGACACCGGTGATTTTAACACCCATCGGCGGGACAATTCTCGCTGTCGCCTTTCGGGTACACCTGCGTCAGATACTGGTTTACATGCTGCTGAGCGGAGCGTTCTGGGCTATTCTGCAAACGCTGGTGATCTACCAGCTGCCGCATCTTAAAGCCTTTTTTGCCTGACTACCGACTGACTGTAGCGGCGGGTTTGGCGGCTTCTTTTTTCCGGAAGTCCCCGCGCGAGAAGTACTTCTCGATCAGGCAATACATCAGGATAAAGAAATACCGGCTACCCATCTCCTTGATTTTCAGTTTCGATTCGCCGTATTTCCGGTTGGTCCAGCTGTTGGGTACAACGGCGTAGGTATATCCCCGCACCATCGCTTTCAGCGGCAATTCGATGGTCAGGTTAAAGTGAGGCGACAGGAACGGCTTAACGCCTTCGATGGTAGCCCGTTTATAGAGTTTGAACGCGTTGGTGGTATCGTTGTATTTAATACCCATTACCATCCGCACAATGGCGTTGGCAATCCGGTTGATGAATTTTTTCAGCGGCGGGTAGTCAATGACTTTTCCGCCCTTGTTCCAGCGCGACCCGAATACGGCATCGACACCGGTTTCCATCATTTTGTTGTAGTACTTAACCAGATCTTCCGGATCATCCGACATATCGGCCATAAAAACGGCCACGCAATCACCCGAGAAGCGTTCCAGACCATAGCGAACCGCATAGCCAAAGCCGTTCGGACCCGGATTGGTAAAATAAACCAGGGTCGGAATTTCTTCTGAGAGCTTTTGCAGCACGCCTAACGTGTTGTCTTTGGAGTTATCATTCGTCACACAGATTTCGTGCGGAATGCCGTGTTTAGCCAGCGTCTGGTACAATGTCTGTAAAGTAGGCGTAATCGACTCTTCTTCGTTATAGGCCGGGATGACAACGCTTAGTTTCATGATTTTTGATCTGTTTCGGTCGTTTGATTACGGTATGGCATTAATCGGATCGTACTGTATAGCTTCATCAAGGGTTGTGGTACCATGTAGTCCCTGATTATCTCCTTCGCTTTCGGCCATTCCGGCTGTGCCAGGTTCAGGTACGTCAGCGCGCAGGTGAATTGTTTAAAATAGCGGCCTCTGAATTGTTTGGCATCAAGCATCATCCGGTAATAGCGGGCGATATTTTTCCGCATAACGCGGTCGTATTTATAATCCAGCTCTTTGTTAATCGCGCTGTACATGGCAATCCGGTTACGCAGAAACTTCTCGTCCTGGTAGTTGTCTGCATAGCTGGCACCGCCCCGGTTTTTCCGGTAAACCGACATCACATCCGGCTGATAACCAATCGGTCCGAGTTTAGCTTTAAGAATAATCCGCGGAATATCGCCGCTCGACGATTCTTTAAACCACTGCGGGTATTCGTCAATCAGTTTCCGGAACATCGAACTGGATGTGGCCATAAACCAGATTTCGTCCTCACCGATCAGATCATCTATGGTGTAGAACGGCTTCATCACCGGCCCGTTCAGCAGGTGCGATGGTGTACCGTCTTCATAGGTGATCAGCGCATTATGGAAGGCCATGGAGTAATCAGGATGCGCATCCAGAAAATCTGCCTGCTTCTGTAATTTGAGCGGATCCGTCCAGTAGTCATCCCCATCCATGAGTGCCCAATACTCACCCCGTACTTTTTTCAGCGTTGCCAGGCAGTTCAGTCCGCCGTTCATACCCAGGTTATGATCCTGCAACACACCAATGACTTTTCCGGGATGCAGGCGTTCGTATTCCTGAATAATTTCCCGTGTTCCGTCCGTAGAGCAATCGTCGCCAACCAGAATTTCAAAAGGGAAATTGGTCTGCTGCGCCAGAGCGCTGTCGATAGCCTTCCGGATGAAGTTTTTCTGATTATATGTAATAATGGTTACGCTAACCTTGATCATAATCATTCCCCGGCAACCAGGCCTTTGGTCAAATGAATGGCAAAGACAATTGAATTGCAGGCCATAGTTTAGAGTATATACGTGAAACAGACAGGGAGCCCATCCGTTTCACGTATGATGTAAAGCAAAATAGAGGCTTTCCGGTAAAAATGCAAATCTACTAATTTAAACTTACTATAGCGATTCTGCTTTCCAGAAACCCTCTATGGCTAAGCTTTATTGTTAAACTTATTGATCCAGAACAGCATAGCCAAATCCGGATGCACCAAATCCGTTACCGTTATAGAACATTGTCCACTCGCCTTTAAGGTTAAAGATATGGCAATAATCCATCATGAGCGAATCCCAGCCATCTTCTGACCGGGCAATGCCCGCCTGATCGTCCTTACGGGTCCAGTTAATACCGTCGGTCGATTCGGCATAACCGATCCGGTAGCTGCGTTTTACGTCTGTCCGGTAATTGGTTGCGTTCCGGTACGAGAAATACATCCGGTACAGGTCGCCGTCTTTGAAAACAGTTGGCCGGCCAATGGCATCCGTAAATTCATCATACCCCACGCAGACCTTGCCGGTGCGTGTCCAGTGAATACCATCGGTTGATTCGGCGTATTTTACGTCATAGAAGGGTTCCGGATGGCCGTTAATGACTTCGATTTTGGTGCAGGAGAGGTACCACATGCGCCAGTAGTCGTCGCGTTCGCGGATCACACAAGGTTGTGCAACCCAGACCTGATCGAATATGTACCGGTCGAGCAGCGGTCCGTCAAACATCCGCTCAAACGTCAGCCCGCCATCACGACTGACTGCCAGTCCGATACCGAGGCGGTAGGAAGCCGTTTCGCTGCGGTTCCAGCCGGTATAATATAACCAGATTTCGTCGCCGACGGGTACAAACCACGAGGGCATGGCACCTGTTTCATCAAACATCCCGACCGCACCTTTTGTTATGCAGGGCTTATCATGGACGTACAGCACCTTAGTTAAATCGTTGGCATCAAGCTCAACAAATGACGTTGCCGACTGAATATCCTTATCGCGGGTTGAGAAGTAAACGCGGAGTCTGTTTTCATCCATCGGAAATCCGAATGGTACCTGAGCATGTGTCTGGCTGAATGCCATTGACCCGTCGGGCTTATAAATAAGGCCTTTTTTTGTCCACATCTTATACTATGTTATCTTCCGGTAAAACGTGTTTAATAGAATTATGTCTGGTTAAGAACGTACAAAAATAGAGGTTAAACCACTGTGCAAACAGCCGTTTAATTGATCGTGTCAGTTTGTTACGGCGTTTGCCTGCTTTTTTATGCGGTCATTACGCACATAAATACGGGCATCGTTGGCTATGCCGGCAAACTGATAGTGCTCGTTTACGAATTCGGCCAATGGTTTGATGATTTCATATCCCTGGGTTTTCTTATCGGTCATCCACAGGTTCTGGGAACCAACGGCATCGACAAAAACCGGCGGAAAAGACCGTTTAAAATCGCTGACATACCGTTTCTGATAAATACCAAGCATCGGATGATCGAACGTACTGCGGATGGTATGGTTTTCGGCAACACCCTGCGGCATCTGTGTCTGCACATAATAGTCGCAGCGCCAGCCCCAGACCACCAGTTTTTCACCTGGCTGTGCATATTGCCGGACTACCTTCGCCACATCGGACTGCGGTAGCCGCCAGCCACCCTGCTGATCGGTTGGATAGGGGTTGAGCGGAATGCCATGACGGTAATTCCAGACCATCTGTCCGGCAAAGCCGAGCAGATAAAGAGCCAGAAAACCCAGCCCCAGCCGATATGTAGTTGTTTTCTCTATCAGGTTACTCCAGCAAAAACCAGCCAGTAAGCACAGCGGACCCATCAGGAAATAAAGGTAGTGTACGTATTCAGATCCTGTTTTGGTAATGGCATACAGCGTAGCCGCCAGCAGCGTCAGGATAAAGGCATTGCGCTGCCAGGTTTTTGCTGTTTCGGTTGTCTGTCTGCGGGCAGATATGTAAACAACCAGCGCGGTAATGAACAAGGCAATCGTCAGGTAAACAAGCCACTCAAATTCGGTCCCTTTCCGGAAAAAGCGGGGCAGGTTCAACAGGTTCTGAACCGGATCGCCACCGCTGGCATAGTTGAAATTTCCCTGAATATAGAACGTTACAAAGTCATTCAGCATACCGGTGCTCCACATGAACAGGGTAAACAGGGCGGGAAAAGCAATGCCACCGGCTACAAGTATACCAATACGTTTTGCCTTCCCGGCAACGGTAATATTGACCCGGAGAAGGATGTCAATGGCCGCAAAAAGTCCGGTAACCGCTGCTAACGGAACTCCCTGTAGTTTACCGAACGGCACCATACCCAGCAGCAACCCCATGAGCCCTAACGATGCCATTGACGGGAGACTATGCGCCGTTTGCCGGGCATACAGCAGGTAGGCACCACCCAGCAGGCAGATGGCAATGAGCTCGCTGTTATAATGAATAAAGTCGCCGTTCTGCGTAAGCCCGAGCAGAAAGATAAACGGCAGAACGGCAAGTTGCGCCGCCTGCTGCCCAAACCACCGGCGAACGGCCAGAAAGACCAGCCAGAAGCTCAGTGATACCAGCAGAAAGGCGCTGAAATGAGCCGTAATAAAGTCGGCCGGCAAACCGAACCAACCGGGAAGAACCAGAAAATAGCTATCCAGCGGACCGCCCGTTGTTCCGTCGACCGAACGGAAATAAACGGGATCCCGGGCCAGCGTCATGCCTTGCGTAATCATCTGGCTTTCGTCCGGGTTGATCTCACCATTGAAAACAATGCCGGGGAGACGCAACAAAAACAGCAACAGAAAAGCGCCGGGCAAAAACCAGCGGCTGTTGGGCCGGGTCGCTGACCAGAGCAATACCCAACACAGGGAATAAACGGGAAACGAGTAAGCAACAGGATAGGTATCGAAGTGGGGCATATGTTCCGGTGGTTAACCGAGTTTAAGTCCGTATAGCTAGCTATCATAAAAAATGTCAGCCCGTTCAGGCTGACATTTTTCGTAGAGAACAGGTGACTATTTCGTCACGGCCAGCCGGGCAATCATGCTGTCGTGGATCTGAGCCAGCGTCTGTGTTAAATCGTATGTCCAGTTCCAGTCCGGATAGTGGGCTTTGAACTTGCTCAGGTCAGAAATGTACCAGATGTGGTCACCAATCCGGTTGGTTTCTGAGTAGCTGTAATTCATCTTGTTGCCGCTGATCTGCTCGCATACCGTGATGGCTTCGAGCATCGAACAGTTGGCATGACGGCCACCGCCCGCGTTATATACCTCACCCGGACGCGGATTCTGGTAGAAGTGCCAGAACATGTTTACCAGATCCCAGCTATGGATGTTATCGCGTACCTGCTTGCCTTTGTAGCCAAAGATGGTATAGTGATTGCCGGTAATGGCGCACTTCATGAGGTAGCTCAGGAAGCCGTGGAGCTGAGCGCCCGAGTGGTTCGGACCCGTCAGACAGCCACCGCGGAAGATGCCGGTGTTCATGCCGAAATAACGGCCGTATTCCTGCACCAGAATATCCGCAGCCACTTTTGAGGCACCGAATAGCGAATGTTTGGTGTGGTCGAGGCTCATGAACTCATCAATACCGTTTTCGAAATACGGATGGTTCTGATCAATTTCCCAGCGGGTTTCAGTTTCAACCAGCGGCAGGTAATTCGGGTTATCGCCGTATACCTTATTGGTCGACGTAAAGATAAAGACCGCTTCCGGGCAGTTCTGCCGGGTCATTTCAAGGAGGTTCAGCGTGCCGTTGGCGTTCACCGAGAAATCGGTAAACGGCTCGCGGGCAGCCCAGTCGTGCGAAGGCTGAGCGGCTGTGTGAACGATCAGTTTGATGTCGGCACCGAATTCCTTAAAGATAGGCTCCAGCTGGGATACTTCACGGATATCAGCCACGCGGTGCTGGTAATTCGGGTAGGCATCCTGTAAGCGGTTGCGATTCCACTCGGTAGAGCCATCCTGACCGAAGAAATATTGGCGCATGTTGTTATCGATTCCGACAACAACATCAAATTTATCTGAGAAAAAGGCAACAGACTCGCTACCGATCAAACCAGCCGAACCTGTGATGAGTGCAACGTTCATAGTAAATTAGACAGTATCTTACGTAGATATATCGGAAAAATCCTACAACTGAATAATAATCAGCCGGTAAAGTAACGCAAAAAAGTTATACTCACCTACACCGCTTACTAAATTCAGAAGCGTATAAATAAAAAGCGATGCACTGGTTATCCAGATGCATCGCTTTCTGCGATTTTATGTCTGAGCTAATCGGGCCAAGGCTGGTAGCTTAAGCACCCTGGTTAATTGTGCCGGCGCCGAACAGTTTCTCGCGGATTTTCTGTGCACGCTCATCCAGTTCAGGACGGGGCGTGTACTTGTATTTTGTCTGAACAGCAGCAGAATCCTTGTGAACACCGTATACATATGGGTCGCCCTCGCGAACATCCTTCTGCTTAATCGTATTATTTTTCTGATAATCACAAGAGGCCAGCGACAGAACTGTGGCTACTAATACCCCTATGCTCAAAAGACCTTTCATAGCTAATTGGTTACGAATTCGTTCGACAAAGTTATAGTACGCAGGCTTATTTTGGAAACGAACCCTTTTTTTTTACTGATGATTATTGATTTATGATCAATTCTGTGCCTTTAACGCCTGAATTTCAGCCCACACAAAGGCCATAAGGGCACTGATGTGTTCTTTTGAAAAGTCGAACGGGACATTGGCCGCGGCATAAATGGCTGTCAACGGGGCTTTGTAGCCAAGCTGTAAGGCATTGATGTACCCCTGTAAACCGGCTTTCGGGTTTTGCCGGTAATTGCGCCACACGCCGATTGCGCCCAGCTGGGCAATGCCATACTCGATGTAATAGAACGGAACTTCGTATAAATGCAATTGCCGCTGCCAGATGTACTCTTTATATTGTTCAAATCCTGACCAGTCGACAACGTTATCGGCAAATTGCTCATAAATCCGGACCCAGCTTGCCCGCCGTTCGGCTTCGGTATGGGTTGGGTGCTCATAAATCCAGTGCTGAAACTTGTCGATAGTTGCCACCCACGGCAGTGTCTCGATGATCGATTCGAGGTGCTGGAGTTTTGCCCGCTTCAGGTCGGCCGGATTCTCAAAGAAAATATCCCAGTGGTCCATCGTCAGCAGTTCCATCGACATTGAGGCCAGTTCGGCCGCTTCCATCGGCGGATTGCGGAATGCCTTCAGCGGCAGTTCGCGGGTCAGGAACGAATGCACGGCATGGCCGCCTTCGTGTACCATCGTTACCAGATCGCGGAGGCTTGAGGTCGCGTTCATAAAGATAAACGGCACCCCGATTTCTTCAAGCGGATAGTTGTAGCCGCCCGGCGCCTTACCCTTGCGTGAGTCCAGATCAAGGTGCTGCATGGCCTTCATGATGCGCAGGTAATCGCCCAGCTGTTTGTCCAAGCGGTCAAAGCAGGTAATGGTTTTATCAAGGAGTTCTCCGGCCGTGCTGAAAGGCTTCAATGCCGGCAGACCATCCAGGTCGGCTTTTGTATCCCACGGCCGCAATACCCTGATAGACGGGTCATTGCGCTGTAGTTTCGCCTTCCGTTCTTCTGCCAGCTCATTAAGCATCGGCACAACGGCATCGGCCACCGATTCGTGGAAATCGACACAGTCCTGGGGTGTATAATCGAAACGCCCCATCGCCGCAAACGAATAATCACGGAAAGACTGAAAACCGGCGTTGGTTGCTACCTGATGGCGCAGCCGGATCAGGGTGTTAAATAATTCATCCAGTGCTTCGTGGTCCTGATAGCGGCGGCCCCATATTTTTTTCCACGCGTCTTCGCGGATAGTGCGGTCGGCCGACTGCAACCGGTCGCTGGCCTGCTGAAGGGTTATTTCGGTCTCATCGATAATAACGGTCATCGCTCCGGCAATGGCCCCGTATTTCCGCTCTTCGGTCTGTAAATCAGTTTGTAACGGAATATTTTCTTCTCTGAAAATATCAGTAGACAGCTTCAGCCCGCGAATGGCAATGTCGAAGCCCGCTTCGGTAAGTTCGTCGAGGTAAGGACTGGCCAGTGCCTTTTTATCCAGTTCATTTCCATAAACCGACAGCTGCGGCTGAATTTCACTGATGAAAAAATTCAGGTCGTTGACCAGGGTTTCGCTGGCCGTATCGCAGGTCATCCGGATATAGCGCCACGCAAAGTTCTCGGAGAGATACGACTCCAGTTCGCTCCGGTCGAGAAACCACTGCCGGAGGGCGGCAGCGTTGCCAATGGGGCGTTGCAGCAGGTTATCGAACAGCGGTTGTACATCGGCCCAGGCCGTCAGGGTAAAGTCTTCGCCGATAAACGGCCGGGCCGGGCGCGCCGGTAGTATCAGGGTAGTTGCTTCCATTGATCTGATCGCGTGCATCGGTTGGGATGCAGATACAAAAAATTAACGTGTAAATTTACAGTCTAAGTTTAACCAGTAGCGGTATGGATGAGTTTCTTTCCCGGTTGCGTCACTTCGAAATCCGGATTCGGAAAGCGGTAAACTCACAGATGCGGGGCAGCTTCCGGTCGGTTTTTAAAGGCACAGGACTGGAGTTCAGTGATTTACGCACGTATCAGTACGGCGATGACGTACGGGCCATTGACTGGAACGTATCGTCGAAAGGCGACGGTACCTACGTGAAGGTTTTCCGGGAAGAAAAAGACCAGACCGTTTTTTTTGTGGTGGATGTCAGTGCTTCGCAGCAGGTCGGCCCCCAGCACCGTAGTAAACTGGATGCTACGAAAGAAGTTTGCGGCGTGCTGGCGATGTCGGCCATCCGCGAAGCCAGCCACGTTGGGTTATACTGTTTTTCGGATCAGAAGGAAAAATACCTGAAACCGCAGAGCAGTATGAAAAACGGGTACCAGCTGATCATGAGTCTGCACAAGCTGAAGCCGGAGTCATTGCGGACAAACATTGCCGAAGCCCTGTTATTTACGCTCAATATTCTGAAACGCCGGAGTGTGGTCTTTCTGATTTCTGACTTCATTGACCAGAACTATGATCACCACCTGAAAGCCCTCGCCCGTAAACACGATCTGGTCGTAATTCACCTCTATGACCAGCGCGAAGTAAAACTGCCCCGGCTGGGTATCATTCCGGTGTATGACACCGAAAGCGGCCGGACGGTCTGGGTAAATACCTCGTCCCGCCGCTTCCGTGACAGCATGCGTGCTACCTTCGAGCAGAACCGGTCCCGCCTCGAACGCCTCTGTAAACAATATGATGCCAATTATCTGGCGCTTGATGCGCAGGAGGATTTTGTGCCTAAACTGGTCGAGTTGTTCCGGATCCGGAAATAATCACTATACAAAAACGCGCCGGCCCGAGTAATTGCCCCTGAATTCACGGGGAGTGCATCCGTTTTTTTTCCGGAAAATGCGGTTGAAATACGAAAGATTGTTGAATCCGCATTTGTAGGCAACCTCAGCCACGGTATGGGTCGTATCAATCAGCATGCGGGAAGCGTGCCCTAGCCGGATTTCGTTGAGGCTGTCGACAAATGTTTTGCCGGTGCGCTTGCGGATAAACCGGCTGAACGAAACTTCCGGCATATTGACGACCTTCGCCACCGAGGCCAGCGAAATGTCTTTTTCGTAGTTTTTGAGCATGTACTCAAACGCTTTTTCGATCCGGCGGCTGTTATAACTGGGGGTTTCGCTGCTGAAGGATGAATTTGCCAGAGTACGCATCTGCCGTGATGTGGACAGGTCATGTAGAATCGAAAACAGCTCCAGCACCGACTCAAATCCGTTTTTACTGACCAGTGCCTCAATTCGTGGCTTCAGTTGCTGAGCCGTTTCGCGCGAAAACAGAATGCCCTGGCCGGACCGTTCCAGCAACGTCCGGATAAAACTCAGCTGATTACGCTGCAGCATCTGGTTATCAAACAGGTCCCGGTGAAACTGAATCGTTACCTCATGAATATCCCGGCTGTCACACTGGTGATTAAACCAGCCGTGGGGTAAATTACTGCCCACCAGCACCAGTTCAAGATCATCAATAACATCGGTATGATCGCCGATAATCCGTTTCGCACCGGCCGCATTCTCAATAAAATTCAGTTCAAATTCTTCGTGATAATGGAGCGGAAAGTCAAAGTCTGACTTGTTCCGCTTAAAGAGCATAAAACAGTCACTTTTAGTCAGCGGGGTCATCTCCCGGTAAATAGTGTTCATGATTGCAGATAGGTTAAGGGCTGGTAAAATAGTATTATAAAATACTGCTTTATCAAATATATTAAAAATTAGCTTTTATCAATAGAAATATGCATTCAGCGCATAACGATTACTATTCAGCGTAGTTAATAAACTAAAATTAATATATATTTTACAATTGAATGATAAAAAAGTACCATTTATAGAGTAAACTTCCTGCCGGGTTTTATTTACTTTTAACAAACCGATTGCACGCTGTCTATACGCATGAAACTGAAGGGGTTGGATATAAGCATCCTTGTTATTTATCTGATTTTAGTGATTGTTTTAGGGCTGGTCCTGAAAAAGCGGTCTGCTAAAAATAAGGAAGCCTATATGCTTGGCGGAAAGTCACTACCCTGGTATATGCTTGGTCTGTCAAATGCGTCGGATATGTTTGATGTCTCGGGTACCATGTGGATGGTCATGCTGGCATTTGTCTATGGCCTGAAAAGTATATGGCTCCCGTGGTTATGGCCCGTATTCAACCAGGTGTTTCTGATGATGTACCTGTCGGTCTGGCTGCGCCGGTCAAACGTGGTAACCGGAGCCGCCTGGATCGGTACGCGTTTCGGCAGCGGACCGGGCGTCACGGCATCGCACGCCATTGTGGTCGTATTTGCCCTGCTGAGCTGCCTGGGTTTTCTGGCTTATGGCGTTGTGGGTATCGGCAAGTTTGTGGAGATATTCGTACCCTATCACGAGGTTGCGCCTTATCTGCCGTTCCGCTTTCCGGCGTCGTATCTGCCCCATCTTTACGGAATCACGATCTCTGCATTTGCTGTGTTCTACGCCATCCTTGGCGGAATGACCAGCATTGTGATCGGCGACCTGATGAAATACCTGATTATGAGCATTTCGGCGGTTGTGATTGCTGCTATTGCCATGCAGCATTTACAGACACAATCCCTGCGTGTGCCGGAAGGCTGGCTGAATCCGTTTTTTGGCCGTACACTCGACGACCTGAACTGGACAGGCATCATTACGGAGGTTAATGCCAAAATTGCGGCCGATGGCTTTTCGTTGTTCGGGGTGTTTTTCATGATGATGACCTGCAAGGGAATACTGGCCAGTCTGGCAGGCCCGGCGCCGACGTATGACATGCAGAAAATCCTGTCAACAAAATCGCCCCGGGAGGCGGCCAAAATGAGCGGTCTGGTATCGGTTGTGCTGTTGCCGGTGCGCTACGCCATGATCATCGGGTTTACGGTTCTGGCGCTGCTGCATTATGATCAGCTCAATCTGGCTTCGGCAAAAGGTATTGATTTTGAACGGTTGCTGCCGTCTGCAATTCTCCGGTTTGTACCGTCAGGGTTAATGGGGCTGTTACTGGCCGGACTGCTGGCGGCGTTTATGGGCACCTTCGCCGGTACGCTGAATGCGGCACAGGCTTATCTTGTCAACGATATTTATCTGAAATACCTGCGCCCTTCGGCCGATAACCGTCAGATTATCCGGATGAACTACGCTGTCGGTTTGCTGGTCGCCTGTGCCGGAATCGCGCTGGGCGTATTTGTCCGTGATGTGAACAGCATTCTGCAATGGATTGTCTCAGCCCTGTATGGGGGCTATGTGGCGGCAAACGTGCTTAAATGGCATTGGTGGCGTTTCAATGCCAGCGGTTTTTTCTGGGGTATGCTGGCGGGTATTATTCCGGCGCTGATTTTCCCTTATGTCTTCACCAATGTTCTGGAGCTGTACTACTTCCCCTTGCTGTTTCTGTGCTCCCTGGGCGGTTGCGTTGCCGGTTCACTGCTGACGCCGCCAACGGATATGAATACTCTGAAAACGTTTTACCGGACTGTCCGGCCCTGGGGATTCTGGGGGCCGGTACATGAGCGGGTTGTTGCGGAGGAGCCTGATTTTGTCCCCAATAAAAACCTCGGTATTGATGCGTTTAATGTGGTAGTGGGTGTTATCGCTCAGTGTACGCTGACCCTTCTGCCGATATACCTGGTTTTAGGCATGCACAAGGAACTGGGCCTGACGCTTTGTCTGCTGCTGGTATGCAGCCTGATTTTAAAGAAAACATGGTGGGACCGGCTCTCCGCCGAAGCGCCGCCGGAAATACACCGGACAGGGTATAACAGGGTGGGGATGTATCTGCGGCAGGAATGATTTTTTCTGACAGGATTACAGGATAAACATGATTTTTGCTTACATCCTATAATCCTGTCAATAACACGCGCTAGGCGAAAAGCCGCTGAATGCTTTCTTCGGCATAGCCGCAGCTGCTGGTCATACCTTTACCGCCGATGGCTGTCCGGATATGAATCAGTGTATCCGGATCATGCTCAAATAAGTTGCCCTGCGGTTCCTGCGCATAATATCCCGCCCACGTCTCCGTGATGGCCGATACATCGAACGTAACAATCCGGTTTGCTTCTCTGATCATCAGCGCGTTGATATACTGAACGTTGTTGAAACCCAGTTCGCCCAGCCGGCCGACCGGTGCGTATTCGTGCGAGTCGCCGACGATAATGCTGCCGTCAACCGCTTTTTTGAAGAGAATATGAATGCCCCATTCGCGGAGTTCCTGTAGGTGGTCCGGCGTTTTCAGACCGGCGAACGAAGGACATTCCGAAAACGACTCGTACCGGCGGATGGTTAGTCCCGTCAGAATATTCCCTTCGAGCGGAACCGACGGCATGGCCACCGTGCGCATCATCTGTAGCTTGCTGACGACAATACCACTATCCGTAAATACCTCCGGAAATAACAGATTAAATTCGTGCCCGCCACAAATAAGTAGCTGGCCTGCTGTCAGCTTTTTACCGCCGGCCAGACTGACCGTAACCTGTTGGCCGTTGCTGTCGCAGCCGACAACAGCCGAATTATACAGGAACCTCACATTGGCAAACTGGTCCTGCATATACTGTTGAAGCCGGTGAATAAACAGGTTAGGCTCCACACTGATTTCCTGCGGGAAAAACAACGCCTCGCGGGCGTAGCTTTCGCGGATAACCGGGTATTTCTGAAGAAGTTGCCGGGTTGATAACAATTCGCCTGCGTAGTCTTTATCTGAGAACTGCTGCTGTACCTCATGAAGCAGTTGTTGCTCGTCGTCGTCAGAGGCGATGTAGACAGAGCCATTCTGCCGCACCGACAAATCGGCTTTAGCCTGAAGGGCCTTGTAGATTTCCAGACCGCGCCGGCCGTATTCGAACCAGCGTCCGGTCATCCCCGACGGTACTACCTGCCCGAAATTCCGCACAGTAGCCTGCTGCGCGCGGTCATCTTTTTCCAGTACAAGTACCTGTAATCCCCTGGTCGCTGCGTGGTAGGCATGAAACGTGCCCAGAATACCCCCGCCAACCACAATCAGATCGTATGCCATGTTCAAAAGGTCAATTGACGGGCAAAAATATACCTTGCCTTTTAATTAGGTGTTGATTTGAGGCTGCTTATGGTAAATAATAACACTAAAAAAATATACCTGTGCGTAAGCGTGCTTTATTTTGTGAAACAGTACAGCAACGTCTTATTCATAGTACTTAACTGTAGAAAGCAATGGCCATCCGATTGGTTGTTTTTGATATGGCGGGCACTACGGTGCGTGACCGGAAAGAAGTAGAAACGTGTTTTGCCAAAGCAGCACGACAAACCGGTCTGACCGTTTCCGATGAGCGGATTACGGCCGTGCAGGGCTGGTCTAAGCGGTTTGTGTTTGAAACACTCTGGGGTGAACAGCTCGGTACAGACCATCCGGCGTTGACGGCTCATGTCGATGAGTCGTATGATCTTTTCCGGCAGATTCTGGAAAAACACTATCAGACGGAGCCGGTGTATCCGACCGAGGGCTGCCTCGATACCTTTCAGTGGCTGCACGAACAGGGAATTGCCATTGCCCTGACAACGGGCTTTTACCGCAAAGTAACGGATATGATCCTGCACAAGCTGGGCTGGGATGCCGGCCTGAACGATCAGCGGACCGGCACGCCCGATAGCCTGATTCAGATGTCGGTGGCGAGCGATGAGGTAGCCGCCGGCCGGCCGGCACCGGATATGATTCAGAAAGTAATGCAGACACTGAACGTTACGGATCCGGCTGAGGTGATAAACATCGGTGATACACCGTCCGATCTGGAGTCGGGTCGCCGGGCGGGAGCGCGGCTGAGCCTGGGCCTGACGAACGGTACGCATACGCATGCACAACTGGCCGCCTGTCCGAACGATGGCTTGTTGGCCTCACTGGCTGAGCTGCCGGCGGTAATCAGCGCGTTAAACGCATAAAAAAAGGGGCGCCTTGCGGGCGCCCCTCTGCTCATTCAGTGTAGTTATAGATTATAGAATATCCGTAACCGTACGCCGGCCGAAGTAGAATTCAGCGAGTAGGTATTGGTAATGATCGGAACCGATAGATACGGACTGGCCTGTATTGACGCATGCCGTAATGTTTTTTCCACCCCTACAGAAACCAGCATGTTATGCATGTATTTCTTCGGATACTGAATTAACAGAGTAGCATCGGTAAAATCTCTCGGACCCCGCATATAATTAAAGGCGATCCTTTCGCGGTTGTCGATATTGATACTGGCACCCACGGTCGGCGTTACTGCCCAGTATTTAGGCAGGTTCAACCGGTAACCAATCGTAACCGGCACTTGCCAGGTCATGGTTTGCCGCGTAATGTTCAGGATCTGAAACTTCGGATCAATACCACCGGCATAATATTTCCGGAAGTTTTGCTTGGTTTTGTTCTCATAGTGTTCATCCGTCAGGAATGACCCGCCGGAAAGATTTACGCCCATGAGACCAACACCGGCAATCCAGTTTTTGCCCAGCCGGAGTTCACCGGAAATGCCGGCGCCCCATTGTTTAATCCCGTATGTACCGCCGGCACCGATCCGCCAGTGCCAGTCGGGAATCGGTTCTTTAATAACCGGTGCCGTACCGGCGAAGGCCGGCATCAGCATACGGCGCATACGCCGGGTAATGCGGCTCATCCCTTCTTCATAGTACAATGAGTCGACCGTCAGCAGGTGAGATTCCAGTTCTTCGACATTGGCCAGACCCCATGCCTGTCGTTCAGGCTGTCCGGCATTCATGCCGGCTGGCTGCGATGGGTAGGTATAGGCTGAGGTACTGGACGATCCGCCGTTACCGCCATTGTCACCGGCATAATTGCCGGAGCGCTGGTTGTACGGGTCATAAGTACCCCCTTGCCGGTTATCCTGCCGGTTGCGGCCGGCTGCATATGTCGGGGAGCCGGTTTCCTGCCGGAAGTCTCCGTTGCGGAACCGGTTTTTTGATGTGTTACCGGCATTGGCCAGATCAGCAGGATTACCTGCATTTACCGGATTTGATACGTCAGAAGTAGCAGTTTTTTCGTTAGCTGACTGGTTAGGTGAGTGAATGGATGGTACTGCATTCGCTGATTGTTCAGTATACTGCGTTTCGGCCGGTGATCGTCCATCGGCGAAATGCTCAGATGGCTGTCGTTTCCGGAACGACGGGTCAACGGGGTCATCCGACAGTTTGCCATCCCATGATGGCATGCCTGAACCGGTGCCCGGCCGGTCGATATACCGCGTGATATATACCGTATCAGTCTTCTGTAAAACCGGTGCCGGCGCCTGTTTCAGCTCGGTTACCTTATTCTGCAGAGTCTGTACTTCATTATGCAGCTGCTCATTGGTGCTGTACTGGACGTAAATAATCGCGGAAAGTCCTGCGGCTGCCATTATTCCGGCACCGGGCAGGACCCATTGAGGAAGCGCTGGTTGAAAGACCCCTCCGCCATGCATCTGCATTGTACGCTGCATCTGCACCCAGTCTTTATCACGGAAAACCGGCTCATCGACGCTTTCCATTTTCCGGCGGATCTGGTCGCTGAATTTATCGGGTTTCATGAGGGGTCGTTAGAAAAAAATGAGGATAATTCATCTTTATTAGTTGCTGAAGTCGTTGCCGCGCACGTAGAAAGTGTGACCGGACAGTAGCCTCATTTGCGGGTAGCAAATCGGCTACTTCACGTAAACTATAGCCATCAATGACATGTAAATTGAATACTGTCCGCCAGGCCGGCGGCAGCTCCTGTACGAGTGCTAAAATCTCGTCGGCAGTAATGTAGCTGACTACATCATCGTCGAACGGGACATCCGGTACATTGTCAAGTCCGATGTGCGGATCAAACTTGTGAAATTTCCGGTAATAACTGATTGCTGTGTTGACCAGGATTGTGCGCAGCCAGGCTTTAAAGGGCTGGTTTGTATCGTACTGCTGGATATGCTGGAAAACTTTCAGAAAGCCTTCATTCAATACTTCTTCAGCCTCTTCAACAGTAGACGAATAGCGCAGACAAATGCTCTTGGCGTAGCCGAAGTACTGTTTAAAAAGTACCCGCTGTGCCTGAGCACTGTTCTCCCGGCAGGCAATAATGACGCTTAACAGGTCATTCTCCTCAAATTTTGTGCGCTTACGGAACAGCAAGGACGATAAGATTTTAGTAGATCATTTACCAACACTAGTATGTACGCTGAACAGGGAACGAACGTTGCAGAAGAAAGCGGAAATTTTTTAACAAAAAATAAGAAAAAAATCACGATCCCTGCAACGCGGGCCTGAATACCGGCGTAATGATGTTTGAAAGCCGCTAAAAATGGCCAGTCAGATATGATTACGAAGCATTTAAAGATATTAGTGATCGGTGGCAGTACTGCCCGGGGAGAAGCCTTAGGTGCCGGAAACAGCTTTGCCGAACAGTTTGCGCGTCGTATTGAACAGTCTGGGCAACAGGTATTTATTGAATACCACACACCAATTGATCTCAATAAGGTTACGAATGTGCTCTATTACCTGAATATTCACCGGTATGACCTCATACTGCTGCAGATGGGCCATTCGTTTTTGACAGAGCCTGAGCACTTCGGTGAATTACTTGCCCGCAAAACGCATCAGCCGGCAAATACGATGATTCCGTGTGTAGAGGAGACGGTCGTGATGCCTGTCGGCGGCGGCTGGTTCAGCAACGTAAAGGGATGGGTTAAAGCCGGTATGCTGCATCTGCTTAATTCGGTCAGCCGTATCGGCCGGATGCGCGATCTGGTGTATTATCTGAGCGATGCGCTGCATTATCTGCAGCCCTATGGCTATAAGGTTGTACTGATGACGCCGGTGCCCGACCAGTCACCCGTAACGGGCTGGCTACGCCGGGAAGGCCGGAATCTGTTTGTGCGTATGGGTGAGGCCTATGGCGTTCCTGTATTTGATACACAGGCACATATCGGAAAAGGCGACGAATATTTTGCCGTCCCGGCCGGCAACCGCCTGAGTGCGGTAAGCCAGGAATTACTGGGCAGTGAGTTATACGATTTTTATGAAAGCCTGATGGCCAGACAACGCCGGGAAGCCGCAGCCCGGGCCAGTTTCCGGCGCAGGCTCCCCCGTGACAATTAATTAATAGTACAGAATGATGAACCGGTATGAATTTCTTAAATCGCTTGGTTTTGGCGGTGCCGCGCTGATGGTGTTGCTGACATCATGCCGACAGGAGGAGATCGTGAAACCGGATGGACCAGTAGATTTTGAACTCGATCTTGAATCGCCCGATAACGCCGTATTACGGGTCAAGGGCGGGTATGTCGTCGCAAACGGTGTTGTTGTGGCCCGTACGTTCCATGGGCTGTTAGCCGCTGCAAACCGGACCTGCAGCCACCAGAAAAATAACACCGTAGTCTTTCAGGATAATGAATTTTATTGCCCTGTTCATGGTGCCAGATTCGATTCAAAAGGCCTCGGCCTGAACGATTATGGTAAAAACGGATTGCGTGTCTACAAAATCATGCCGCTGCCGGATAACAAAATACGTGTCTTCTCTTAAGTTTCAATTCAATTATACGTTAACCGCTTAATTTTTAGGTACAATGAAAAAGCAATTAGTGCTTGGGCTGCTTGCTGTTGGCTTTGCCCTGACTATGAATGCCTGTAACAATGATCAGTCATCGGTATCTCCGGATGACTCCGCTACAGCTACAGGAGCAGCCCGCGCTGCTACAGACTCGGTCGGCTTTCACAGCAAGAAAAAGCTGACAAAAATCGAGACCTCAGCGCTCCCGTCGGCTGTAAGCAGCTACATCACCACAACTTATTCCGGTGCTACCGTTGATTATGCCGCTAAAGATGACGACGGCAACTATTTTGTCGGTATCACGCAAAACGGAACACGCAAAGCACTGCTTTTCAACGCTGATGGTACGTTTAACCACGAACTGGCGCTGAAAAAAGGACCTGGCAAAGGACCGGGTGGTAAGCGTGATAGCCTGGCTCAGGTAGCGATTACCTCCCTGCCGTCGGCGATTACCAGCTACATCAGCGCCAATTATGCCGGAGCTACCGTCAATATGGCCGTGAAAGATGACAATCGCGGTTATCTGGTCATGATCACGGTAAATGATACCAGGAAGACCTTGTTATTTAATACCGATGGTACATTTAATCAGGAGCTGGTTAAGGTATTGCGCGGTAAAGTAACCGAAGTGGCTGCCGCTGATCTGCCTGCCGCGATCACCAGCTATATCACGACCAACTATGCGGGGTCAACCATTAAACGGGCCGGTAAACTGTCGGACGGGCAGTATATCGTAAGTGTTAAGCCTGCCAGTGGTAATCCGGTTGATCTGCTGTTTGCAGCAGACGGCACATTCAAACAGGTGCTGAAACATCGTTAAGAGACCATTTATGTACCGGAGCTCCGGCTCCGGTACCGTTTATATATTTTTTCTGATCTTATCTTATCGAACAAAACTTTACATCATTCAGTGAAAGACCATGAAACGCCTGGGCATTTTTGTTTGGCTGTTAATGGAAGGAATAACGGGGTTTGCGCAAAGTGTTACGGAGTATTATCAACCTCCTGCCGAGCGTCTTGGCCGCCTGAGTCCTTTACTGGAAACCCCCGACTGGGATCAGAGTAAGCGTAAAACTGCCTATAAACAGGCCAACTTTGAGCGGTTGTTGGCCCGCTACGGAAACGCTTACATTACTGACCGGTGGTATGTGGGGCTCGATGGTTTTTTGCGTACCGATAAAAGCGGACTAAGCCAGACATTCAACGGCTTAGTATCAACAAAGGCTGTCAGCCAGTTAGGCTGGAGTGCTATGATCGGTTGGGTCGGGCGGGAAAAATGGGCTGCAGAAATTGGTTACGCCCGATCCGCCGTTCATACACTGTTTATCATTAACCAGCAGTCGCCATTACGGATTCAGGCTGATAACGACAAACAGGGCATTGTATTCAGAGGCAAGCGGTTGATGCGTTTTCAGCAGCTGCCTCAGCTGAACGGTAAAGGTGGTTTATGGCTGGGACTAGGCTTCTGGCTGTTACCAAATGCGCCGAAAGACCCCTCGACGGTGCATTTAATAGGCTATACGGCCCGAAATCCCCGCAGCCGCCCTGATACGTTGCGGCTGGTGTCTAACACCACGGTCAGTCCGCATGTGACAGGCATGATAGAGGCCTCGGCTGAATATACAGCCCACGTCGGCAGACGTACAGAGATGAGTTTTTTTGTCCGCAGAAACTGGGGGCTTGGCAGTTCACTGACAACCAACCTGACCTATCAGGTGAACAGTAATGAATTGCAGACAGCCTGGCTGCGCGGAAAGGGTACAGGCTGGTCAATCGGGATTGCGTTGCGGTATAACTACGCACGGCAATATGACCTGAGGGGGATGCACCGGGTCGGTGATTTACAGGGAAACCGAAAGCAGAAATAACCTGATGAATGGGCCTAAGATACGCATTTGAGGCATATTCAACTGCTGAATATTTATATGTGGAGTAGTAAAGGGCATCTGGCATCTGCTGGTGCCCTTTTTTGTTGGCGGGTCGTTGCAGCCGGCTTCTAATTAACCTTTTTTAACAAAATTATAACTTTAGTCCTGCAACAGACGGTTTGGGCCGGACGTACGGAAGTAGACAAAGGCCTTTGTACTCGTACTCAATTTTAAACCTAACTAGTTGCCGTATGAACAATTTACAACAACGCACTACCGTTCAGCAGCTCAAGCAAAAAGCGTTTTATTCAAGAAATACAGTTGTCGGGGCCGTCAATGGCCTGACCATGGTGATGGCATGGGTTTTAGCGGGTGGACTTTTAGTTAGCTGCGCGAGCAGTGATTCGACAAGCCCGCTGGGTGACTGGCGTCACCGGTCAGATTTTGAAGGGGTAGCCCGCAACGCACCGGCCGGTTTTGTGATTGGTAATGTGGCTTATGTCGGTACTGGGTCTAATGCAGACAATGAGCGTCTGAAAGACTTCTGGGCTTATGACAGCAACAAAAATACATGGACACAGCTGGCGAATTTCGGGGGTGTGGCACGGTATGCCGCCACCGGTTTTTCGGTAGGTAACAAAGGATACATCGGTACAGGGCTGGATGTGAACAGCGACCGCCTGAAGGACTTCTGGGGATACGACCCGACCACAAATACGTGGAAGCAGACGGCTGATTTTGGCGGAACAGCCCGCCGGAATGCGGTTTCATTTACGGTTGGCAGTAAAGGCTATGTCGGTACCGGTTTTGACGGTAATTATCTGAAAGACTTCTGGTCGTATGATCCGGCAAGTGACCAGTGGACAAAAGTTGCCAGTTACGGCGGCGCCAAGCGCATCGGGGCTATCAGCTTTGTTATTGACGGGTTAGCGTATGTCGGCACCGGTAATAACAACGGTACCGCTGAAAAAGACTGGTGGGCGTATGATGCCTCGAGCGATACATGGATCGAAAAAGGTGACTTTGAAAGCAGTGAACTGGTGGCCCGTAGCTATGCTGTCGGGTTTGCGATTGGCTCAAACGGTTACGTGACACTGGGCGACGGCACAACGACAGTCTGGAAATATGACCCGGTTGCGGATAGCTGGAGTGAAAACGGTACGTTCGAAGGCGCCACTCGGGCCTATGCGTTCGGGTTTGCCATCAACGGGAAAGGCTATGTGACCATGGGCAGTAACGGCACGAGCCGGTTTGATGATTTGTGGGAGTTTGATCCAACCGTAGCTCAGGATACAAGTGAAAACTAAGCGGCTTAACCTGACAAGGCTGATTATTGTTGTGGCAGGCCTCGCCGGTTTGCTGGCTTTCCAGTACTATAAGAGCAGGCCGCAGTATCAGCTTCATGTGTTTAATACACGGCAGGGCTGGGGCTATACCATTGTCAGTCACGGCGATTCGCTGATTTACCAGCCGACTATTCCGGGCGAGGCCGGCCGGAATGGCTTTGCACGGGCCGAAGACGCCCGGCAGGTTGGTCAGCTTGTCATTCAAAAAATGGAAAACGGTCATTTTCCCCCGACGCTAACGCAGGCCGACCTTACTCAACTGGGCGTTACGGCCCGCTAGACAATACCCAAACTACATGATGCGATCCTTATTTCGCTCCGGCCTGCTGCTTGCAGTTGCCGGAGCCTCGCTGATGTCATGCCTTTCCGGAGACCCCGATGTCGGGCAGAGTGTTATTGATCCTTATCAGTTACAGACACAGCTGGTGGATTCCATTACGGTAAAAACCTATACCGTGATTGAGCCGGATTCGTTTGTGACAGCCACCGACAGCAGCATCCTGATCGGGCAATGGGCCGATACGCAAACGGGCAAACTTCTGGCAAAAGGCTATGCGTCAGTAGACTATGCCCCCCATTCACTGGCAGATCAGGCCGGTGTCCGGTTTGATTCGCTGGTACTGGAACTGCCTTATTCGTTTTCATACGGCGATACGACAAAAGCGTTTACCCTGCGGGTACATACCTTGCAGGGCGCGCTGTCGGCAGGGGCTACGTATTACAATTACAGCTCGGCCGCCTATGAACCGACACCGCTGGTCAGCAAAACCTTTGTTGCTTTGGGACGGGGTGAGAACCGGCAGATCCGGATGCGTTTATCGGATGCGCTGGGACAGGCCTTCTTTGCAAAACTGGTCAGTAAGGAAATCAACGATACCGAAACGATGTGGGCCTACTGGAAAGGATTTGCCTTTACCAACGGAACGACTGACAACGTTATCTGGGGGATTAATACCTGGTCCGAAGCAACCGGCCTGCGGTTGTATTATCACCTGACCGATATGGAAAAAACGGTATCGTCGGTGCGGTTTCCGTTGGGGGGGACGCATTTTACGCAACTGACTAACGACGCTGCCGGCTCGGCCATGCAGTCGCTTAAGTACAAACCACAGGTGCTGGCCAGCACGGCGACGGGGCATCAGACGGCCATCGGTGTGGGGGTTGGCTTCCGGACACGGATTGAATTTCCGTACCTGAGTCAGTTTGCCAAACCGGATGCCTATCTGGGGCTGAATCTGGCGCAGCTGCAGATCAGTCCGGTGCGGAAAGTACTCTATGATAATACGCCGCCACCTGACCAGCTGGCACTTTATGAAACAAACTCGCAGAATGAGCTTGTCAGTACAGTACCGGCGCTGGCCACCGGTGCTACCAGTGCCGTAGCCGCCTATCAATACCTGCCGAATGAACTGGAATTGTCAGACATGTATGTGTTTGATATTACAAAATACATCGGCGATATCCTGAAAGGCGATGCCGTTAACCGGCCCCTGATACTGACCGTGCCTGCGAGTACCGTCAGTCTGAAAACAGCGCTCCGGCGGGTGATGGTTGGCGATCAGGAATTGTCAACTGACCGGATCCGGTTACGGATTATCCTGACATCAGGACTTTGAGGTATAAAACCTCCCTGCGAACGACCGTTGCCGTTGCAGGGAGGCTTTTTTCAGAATCAGGCAACCTGATAGCGCAGGCTTTCGCGGGTTGGCGCCCCGCGTAAAATAAACCACGCCAGACGTGCGTTCCGGCCGTTTTTCAGGCACCGGCGGCCAATCTTGATCGTATAAAACAACCGCATGATCAGCTGCACCGGCCGGCCGGTATGTTTCCGGAAATAGTGAAACAACGATATGTAGTACTCTTTCTCGGCGGCCGGCCCCGGTGCTGTGCTGCCGCCGCCGATGTGCAGGAATTTTACATCCGGCACCAGAGCAGCCTTCCAGTTTAACCGGCGGAGTTTCAGGCAAAGATCTTCTTCTTCGCAATACAGAAAATACGACGGATCAAAACCACCCGCCTCCCGGAATGCCTTTGCCCTGACAAACAGGGCACTACCCATAATGACCGGTACCTGTATCGGTTCATGATACGTTTTCCCGCGTTTCGGGTATTCTGCCGGATTGAACCAGCGTACCACCTGTCTCTTATACACATCTCCGAGCCCACGAGACAAGAGGCAATCTCG
>NZ_CAMFHL010000051.1 GCF_945952095.1 uncultured Arsenicibacter sp.
CCCGCGCACTGGCCTTTGTCCCCTTCGGGCGACAGCCGCGATTCCTCCCCGCCGTAAATGGCCGGGGTTTCCTCGCGGGATTATCATGAAAAAACAACTGGCTATTTTGTCGGCCGTTGCGCTGGCCGGCAGTGTTCTGGCCACAACGCCGCCGAAAGCACCGAAAGCCCCTCAACGCAAGTTTATCGACCCGCAGAACATGGATATGAGTGTGCGTCCGGGCGATAACTTCTACCAGTACGCAAACGGTAACTGGCTGAAAAGTAACCCGATTCCTGCATCAAAAACATCCTGGGGTAGTTTCAATGAACTGCGGGAGAAGAGTGTTCAGGCCATGAAAGACCTGCTGGAAGGCGCCGGTAAAAACACAACAAAAGGGCGTTTGTATCAGATGGTCGGCGATTTTTACGCCAGCGGAATGGACAGTACTGCCATCGACCGCAAAGGCTTTGACCCGATCAAGTCAGACCTGAGCCGCATTGAGCAGCTGGCCAATAAAGAAGCCGCACTGGATGAAATGGCGCTGCAACGGAAGCAGGGAAACGGCATGCTATACGGCTTTTTCGTGTCGCAGGACCGTAAGAACGTAAGCAAGTACCTGCCGCAGCTGTCGCAGGGCGGTACTACATTACCGGATCGTGATTATTACCTGAAAAACGATCCGCGCAGCCAGAAAATCCGTGAGGCCTACCGCGATCACCTCACGAAAATGTTTGGCCTGGTTGGCGAGGAGCCAACGAAAGCGTCTCAGAATGCAGACATTATTCTGCGTTTTGAAACAGCACTGGCAAAGGCCCAGATGGCCCGTGTGGAGATGCGCGACCCGTATAAAACCTATAACAAGTTTACCGTTACTGATTTTAGCAAGCAGACACCGCACATGAATTGGGCAGGCCTGATGCCGAAAATGGGTGTTAGCGGGCAGGATACCGTTCTGGTACAGAGTCCGGCGTTTTTCCGCTCGGTGGACAGTCTGCTGACGGCAACACCGATTGAAGACCTCAAGGTTTACATGCGCTGGAACATTGTAAAAGGTGCCGCACCGTATCTGAGCGACGCCTTTGTTAACCAGAACTTTGCGTTTACGAAGGTGCTGACCGGCCAGAAAGAGCAGACGCCGCGCTGGCAGCGGATGAGCAGCCTGATCGACGGAACGCTGGGCGATATGCTGGGGCAGCTGTATGTGCAGCAGTACTTCAAGCCGGAAGCCAAACAGCGGATGATTACGCTGGTCGATAACCTCGAAGCATCGTTTAAGGAGCATATTCAGTCCCTGGACTGGATGAGTGAGGAAACCAAAAAACGGGCAACTAATAAGCTGGTATCATTTAAGCGTAAAATCGGGTATCCGGACAAGTGGAAAAACTACGATGGCGTGGACATCAGCCGGAATGACTTTTTCAGCAACGTGAAGGCTGCCAGCAAGTGGTCGTACAACTATATGATTAACCGTCTGGGTAAGCCGGTCGACAAAACCGAATGGGGTATGACACCGCCGACGGTGAATGCCTATTACAACCCCGTGAATAACGAAATCGCGTTCCCGGCGGCCATTCTCCAGTTCCCGTTCTTTGATGCAGAGGCAGATGATGCCGTAAACTATGGTGGTATCGGTGCTGTAATCGGCCACGAAATGACGCACGGATTTGATGACTCAGGCCGTCAGTACGATGCCGACGGAACCCTGCGTGACTGGTGGACGAAAGACGATGCCACGAACTTCAAGGAGCGCGCCGGTAAGGTCGAAGCACAATTCTTCGGCTTCAAAGTGCTGGATACGCTGGCCGTAAATGGTAAGCTGACACTGGGCGAAAACCTGGCCGACCTGGGTGGCCTGGCCATTGCCTACGATGCGTTCAAGAAAACAAAACAGGGAAAGAGCAACACGAAAATCGACGGATTTACACCGGATCAGCGCTTTTTCCTGTCTTGGGGCCAAATCTGGCGGATCAATGTATTGCCTGAGCAACAGGCACAGCTGATTCTGACTGACCCGCATGCGCCCGGGCAATACCGCTGTAACGGACCGATTTCAAACATGGATGTCTGGTATCAGGCGTTTAATGTGAAGCCGGGCGATAAGATGTATAAACCGAAAGAAGACCGGATTAAAGTCTGGTAGCAGGAGGAAAGGGGTAGCGCTGAGTGCGTAGGACCTTTGGTTCGGCCCCCGCCGCGATTGCGCGGCAGGGGCTTTTTTTATCGTTACCGGCGTTTCGCGCGGCGTTTCAGCTCTAATTTTGACGGTACTTTGGACTTTGGCCGTTCTGAACGGCCGCGCCCCTGGTAGCCACCACCTTCGGCATTGCTACGTTCTTTCGGTGCTTCTGTACGGTAAGGCTTACCTGTGCTGTCGCTGACGAGGTAGAAATCCATACTCCGGCGGGACAGGTTGGTTTCTTTCAGCCGCACAACCACTTTATCACCGAACGTAAAAATCCGCTTTGTCCGGCTGCCGATGATGCGGTAATTCTCCTTGTCGAACTCGTAATAGTCGTCGTTCAGGTCCTGCATCCGCACCAGTCCTTCGCAGCTGTTTTCCGTGATTTCCACGAAAATACCGAATTCTGTTACACCCGAGATAACCCCTTCAAAGGTTTGGCTGGTACCGATCCGGCTCATAAACTCCACCTGCTTGTATTTGATGCTGGCGCGTTCGGCCTCGGTGGCCAGTTTCTCCCGTTCCGACGAGTGTCGGCTTTTTTTCTCGTACTCTTCCGCATCAACGGGCTTGCCTTTGTCCAGATAGTGCTGCAACAAACGGTGAGCCATCATATCCGGATACCGGCGGATCGGCGAGGTAAAGTGCGAGTAGCGCCGGAAGGCCAGACCAAAGTGGCCCAGATCTTCGATGCTGTACCGAGCCTTCGACATGGTCCGGATCGCGAGTTGCTGAAGCATGTGTTGCTCCGGCTTGCCTTCCAGTTCGTCCATGAATTTATTCATCGACCCGGAGATATGCTCGTCATCGACCCGGAGTTTATAGCCAAACCGGCGGGCAAAGTCGGCGAAGGTCCGCAGCCGGTCATCGTCCGGATTTTCGTGCACGCGGTATACCATCACGTTGGCATGCTCTTCGTCGACGCCGCGCTTTTTCTTCGGCGACAGGCCATGTACAAACTCGGCAACCTCTTTGTTAGCCAGCAGCATGAATTCTTCGATCAGCTTATGGGCATCTTTCCGGATTTTCGGATACACCGCAATCGGCACGCCTTTTTCGTCGAGTTTAAATTTTACCTCAACGGTTTCAAAGTTGATCGCTCCGTGACGGAAACGCTCAGAGCGCAGTTTTTTGGCCAGATCATTCAGCAGCCGCAGCTCACCGACGTAGTCACCGTTGCCGCTGTCGATTACTTCCTGGGCTTCTTCGTAGGCAAACCGGCGGTCGGAGTGAATAGCCGTCCGGCCAAACCAGCGGTTGACCACGCGGGCGTCGGGCGTCATCTCAAATACGGCCGAAAACGTCAGTTTATCTTCGTTCGGCCGGAGTGAGCACAGTCCGTTTGACAGTTTCTCGGGCAACATCGGCACCACACGGTCGACCAGATACACCGAGGTTGCGCGCTTGTAGGCTTCCTCTTCGAGCAGCGAACCCGGTTTGACATAGTGCGTTACATCGGCGATGTGCACCCCGATTTCGAAGTTGCCGTTGTCGAGATACTGAAACGACAGGGCATCGTCAAAGTCCTTCGCATCGACCGGGTCGATGGTAAAGGTGGTAATCCCGCGGAAGTCGCGGCGTTTGGCCAGATCGCGTTTGCTGATTTTGGTCGGTATCTGCTCCGCTTCGGCTTCAACGGCAGCCGGGAACGAAATTGGCAGACCGAATTCAGCCAGAATCGCGTGCATTTCGGTATCATTCTGACCGGCTTGTCCCAATACCGTAATTACCTCACCTTCAAAACGGCTTTTTTTGCTGAATTGATCGGGGTATTTCGTCAGCCGGATAATTACCTTGTCGCCGTCGTTGGCCGCGCCGAGTTTATCTTTCGGAATATAAATATCGTCGTACAGCTTTTTGCTGTCGGGTGAAATGATGCCGTAGGTTGGCCATACTTCGATCTGCCCGACAATTTCGGACCGGCCCCGTTCCAGGATTTCAGTTACCTTCCCTTCGGTCCGCTTGCGCGAACGGCCGCCCTGACCACTACCATAGCGCATCACGCGGACCTTGTCGCCGTCGATGGCACCAGCCAGGTCGTCGGTCGATACCCAGATGTCGCTGTCACGGTCGGTCCGGTTTTCGGTCGGAACGATGTAGGCAAACTTGGCATTAACGTGGTCGACAGTGCCTTCGATGGTAGCTATCGATTCATTTGCTTTAAACGTGCCATCGTCCAGACGGCTCAGCACGCCTTCGTCGGTAAGTTCGCCGATCAGTCCATGCATAATCAGCTTCATTTTCCGGTCGCCGACGCCAAAGTGGTCGAGTACCTGAAGCTGCGAAAACGATTCTTCGCTGTTGATCCGGAAAAAGGCCGCCAGATCATCTTTCATTTCATCAAGGAAGGAAACGGCCGCTTTCGGGCCACCGGCGCGTGGCCGGTCCTTGCCTGAGCTACCGGCACTCTGTTCGCGCGAACGCCCCGACTGAGCCCGGTTGTATTGATTGTTTTTGGGTTTATTTCTCATTTACGTGTTGTGGTGTTGTTGTGTTCAGGCGGAATCCTGTGTCAATACGATGTGGGTGTGCGATAAAACAACAACGACCGGTATTACTGTGTTAAAAATCTGACATTGCGGAAAAGCAGCGGTATGGCTGCCGTTCCATTGTCTGTGCATACAAAAAACGGGCCTTTCGCCCGTCAACCATCAAAGTGCCCAGTCGGTATGAACGATATGGTTATCGTCGACCAGCGGGGCGCCGATCATGCGCAGGTAAACCTGAACGAGCATCGAAATGGAATCGCGGGTATATTGCCGGATGCGGTTCATGTCGTGATCCTGATGGTAAACAAACGTGGTATCGTCGCCGGTCATGTCCAGTTGTTTGCCTGGAACATTGAGCGCCGCAGCCAGCAGGTCGAGCGGAACGTAGTGGCGGCTTTCGCCGAAGCGCCAGCGCTCCATCGTGTCCTGATGCGGAATGTCCCACGGCTTTTTACCGGCCAGCTGCAGGGCCGACGGCAGCGGGAAGCCGTTGATCATCAGCCGGCGGCAAACATACGGGAAATCGAATTCTTTGCCGTTGTGGGCACACAGAACGAGTTCGTTGGGGGGGTAACGATTGACGATCTGGAGAAACTCCTGCAAAATGCTTCGTTCATCGTCATCGGCCAGCGTCTTGATTTTCAGATTGGGCTGGTCTGAGTCATCCCAATAGAGGCCACCGATGCCGATGCAGACAATTTTACCGAATTCGGCGTAGTGCGATGCGCGGTGATCGTACCAGTCCGAGGTAGTCCGGTTATCTTCACTACGAAAATATGCGGCTTTCTGTTCCCATTGGCGCTGTAAACGCGGACTTACCTGCTCAAAAGCCGGTTCGGCGGCCACCGTTTTGAGGTCAATGAATAACAGGTTTTTTAATTTTCGTTTCCAGGGAATAGGCTGTTGCATAGCTACTTCTCAATCCGGCGACAACGTTAGGTTCAGGGCTGTTGATTGGATCATCTTCTATCGCCGGACGCGCAAGCTGACCAACTCCGATCAATCGTGCAGAACACCTTCGAGGCCCAGTGCGGGCACATCTCTCAGGTTTTCATCTACGATGCTATCTGGCACGAAGATAAACTTTTTGTCGAAAATCTGACCGTCAATGAAATAACTAACCCAATATTCATTATTCAGGTGAAATACATCCGGCGTAATGGTTTCAACGACCAGGTATTCGCCCGCCTGTAGTTCCGGAAAAAAATGCCGGAGCGTTGAGGTCCGCTGGGCCTGATCGCCGGACGTATCGTCTTTCGAGCTGTACCCTTTTGAGGTCACAAAGATGTTCGTAATCGCAACCTTGTTATGGTTGATCAGAAACACCTGCCAGTCAAACTGGTCTAATTCGTTCTTCTTGCGGGCGATTACCACCTGGACTCCCGCAACGGGCGAAAAATCAATATCTTTTTTCATTCGTACTAGCTTATCAGTCGCTTCTTACCCTTGCTCTGCGGTTGCCTCAACCGGAGCAATCTCCATCCCGAACAGGTCGAGCAGGTGCCCCTGTAGTCTGGCCGTAACCTCGCCGAGCGGCACCGGATGGCCCAGTTCCTGCTCCATCGATGTAACGGCTTTATCGGCAATGCCGCACGGAACAATGTGGCTAAAATACGACAAATCGGTATTTACGTTCAAGGCGAATCCGTGCATGGTTACCCACCGGCTGGCCTTTACACCCATCGCGCAGATTTTACGCGGGTTAACCTGCGCCTCGTGATCGAGCCAGACACCGGTCAGTCCGTCGATACGGCCGGCCGCAATGCCGTAATCGGCCAGGGTCAGGATAATGCCTTCTTCCAGCAAACGCATGTAGCGGTGAATGTCGGTGAAAAAGTTATCCAGATCCAGAATCGGGTAGCCAACCAGCTGCCCCGGACCGTGGTAGGTAATGTCGCCGCCGCGGTTAATGCGGTAAAAGCGGGCACCGATGGTTTCCAGAAACGAGTCGTTGGCCAGCAAATGGTTTTCCTTGCCGCTTTTGCCGAGTGTGTACACATGCGGGTGTTCACAAAAAAGCAGGTAGTTGGGCGTTTGCTGCTGATCGTCGGGCAGACTGTTGCGGTTATGCACTTTCATCGCCAGCGTATCGGCAAAAAGAGCTTCCTGGTAGTCCCATGCCTGCTGGTAGTCAATGCTGCCCAGCTGCCGGATCTGTACAAGTTTATTCGGATAACTATTCATTTTTCGCAGAATGCGGGCATTACCCCACTCAGTATAAACACGAAAACCCGCCTGATCGTTCGGCAGGCCCGGCCACGGAGGCCCGGCCTGCGCGGCTCGGCCTGCCACTTATCAAGGCCAGTTACCGGTGATTGCATTTTTGTAACCACTCTGGGGTGGATGCTGTACCTTTATCGGATAATCATCATTGACAGGATTACCGGATTAACAGGATTCCTGTAATGCTGTAACTTCATCCTGTCCATCCTGTAATCCTGTCAAAAGAAAATTCCTGATTTATGAGAAAAATATATCTGTCTGCTATACTGCTATTTATCTCAGTAATAACCACGCTGGCGCAGAACGCAGCACTGGACTCCCTGACCAGGCTGTCCCGCAAATACCATAACACCCAACAACCGGATTCATTATATGCCCTGATGGGGGAAGCGTTTCAGAAGCAGGTGCCTGCTGCCCAATTCCGTCAGATTTCTCAGACGTTGTGGACGCAGTTAGGCGAATGGCAGAAAGCGGATTATAAAACGACGGCGAACGGTGCGGCCAAATACGAAGCTACCTTCGCTAAAGCCATGCTTGACTTTTACATCAGCCGCGATGCGAAAGGGAAAATCGAGACGTTTTTGTTCCGGCCGCATCAGGCAGAAGTGCCGAAGGCAGCGGTTCTGCCGGTCGCTAATCCGATGCGTACAGCCCTCGATAAGGAAGTCGACGGCCTGGCCCGCCAGTATTTTGCCAAACAAAACGGTGCCGGAATGTCGGTTGGCGTTATCCGGAACGACAGCGTATTTGTCTATCACTACGGCGAAACAAGCAAAGGAACCGGCCAGCTGCCAAATGGGAACACAATTTATGAAATCGGGTCGGTTAGTAAAACATTTACGGGCACCATGCTGGCTGATGCCGTCCGGCGTGGTCTGGTGAAGCTGAGCGATCCGGTGAGCAAGTACCTGCCCGACTCAATTCCGGCTTTACAATATGCCGGTAAGCCGGTCACGCTGGTGCAACTGGCCAACCACACATCCGGTCTGCCACGGTTGCCGGATAATCTCTTCACGGCTAAAACAAATCAGACGAATCCGTATAAGCACTACGACCGTGACGCGTTATTCAGCTACCTGAGGAAAGCAAAGCTGAAACCTGCCGGTACCTATGAATACTCCAATCTGGGCGTCGGCCTGCTGGGTACCGTGCTGGAAATTGTTAACAAACAGTCGTATGAGCAACTGCTGGCGGCGGAAATCGCCAAACCGCTTGGGTTAAGTCAGACAAAGCTGAACCTGGCCGGTGGAGATATCCGGCAGTTTGCGCAGGGGCACGATGCCGGCGGGCATGCGGTATCGTCATGGGAGTTTCAGGCGCTGGCGGGTGCGGGCGGTATACGTTCCACGCTCAGTGATATGCTTCTGTACGTGAAGGCGGAACTCGCAAAGGGCGAAACGCCGCTCGGCAAGGACATGCAGCTGACACAGCAGATTACTTACAAAGGACAGCAAGAGGTAGGTCTGGGCTGGCACAAAACCCGCGAAGGCTGGTACTGGCACAACGGGCAGACGGGGGGCTATTCCTCGTACGCCGGTTTTTCGCACGGCAAAAAAGCGGCCATTGTTGTGCTGACGAACAGTGATGCTGAACTGGACCCCACGGCGGATGCGCTGGAAGAGTGGCTCACAAAATAAACCATACGCTGATTCAAACGCTTTGCCCTGATTCAGGGTCTTTTACATGAAGATACGGGAGCGTTATGCCTCTACCGTCAATTTATTGTAAATGTCTGACAGCCTGAGCTGTTAAAAAAGCTTAATCATGTATCAATAAAACGGGTATCTGTTAACTTTCGGACGTAATCTAAACCGGGTTGAAACCATGAAAAAGGAACTACTTCTGGGTCTTTCCATTGTGTTTATGGGCTGCCAGCCCGACAAGGATATTACACCTGATCATGCGGCGTTGTCGGCCGAAGTGAAAGGCAATTACCAGACCAACAGCTTTCTGGATTTCCGCTGCATTGCCCTGTCGGCCGATCAGCTGCCGAAAGCCGATGTAAAGGCCCAGTCAGACAGCCAGATTACGATTGTACTGCACCAGTACTACCCTGATAAGCAGGATGTCAGTTTACAGAATGTGCTGCTTTCGCGGCAGACCGACAACAGCATTCAACTCACGCACAACGGCGAGGCCATCGGCACGTTTCAGCAGGACCGGATCTTTACCAGTTCGGGCATGGAAACGACCGGGAATGTGCTGCGCGTAAACAAGGCAGGTTCCGCGCCAATGGTCTTTGTCGGCTACAAATAAACCCCGTTTTTAAACGAAATCCCCCTTTCCGGAGTTAAGCCAACAGGGCAAGCCAGTAGTATTGCCTAATTTTTGGCGCGATAACGGGCCGTAATGGCATGAGTAAGCATGTCGTTTTAACGGCCTTTGTTATCTTTGGCAACAATATTGAACAGAGGCTACTCGTTTACAAGCGAGATGCTGTATATCAAGTCGTTCTAAACTCCGAATTCTCAACAGATGATTTTGCTTCAGGTTCCAGCCGTCGATACCACTGCTACATCTGCGGCCGCCACCGGTGCCGCGCAACCGCAAAGCCTGCAACTTTTCGATTTAGCTGCCAAAGGGGGCTGGGTAATGATTCCGATTTTGCTGCTGTTTTTAGCAGCTTTGTATATTGTAATTGAACGTCTTCTGCTGATTCGCAGCCAGACACGTATCGACGACGGGTTCGTTGATAACGTGAAGGATATGGTGCTGCAGGGGAATATCAAGTCGGCAGAGTCGTTCTGTAAAAACCAGCGTACGTCGATTGGCCGCGTATTCGAGAAAGCCGTTGGCCGTATCGGTGCCCCGATTAAGGATATTGAGAGCACCATCGAAACGGTGGCTCAGATTGAAATCGGCCGTCTGGAGCGTAATCTGGGGTATCTGGGTCTGATCGCCGGTATTGCGCCGATGCTCGGGTTTATCGGTACGATCTCGGGTATCATCCGGATTTTCTACGACATTTCGCTGTCAGACAACATCAGCGTAGGGATTATTGCCGGTGGTCTGTACGAAAAAATGATCACGTCGGGCTCGGGTCTGATTGTCGGGGTTATCGCCTATACAGGCTACCACCTGCTGAACATGATGATCGAGAAATTTACGCTGAAGCTCGAAATGAACGCGTTTGAATTTCTGGAAGTATTGCAGAAACCACAGGAGTCGGTCCGGATGCGTTAATCAGGCTTTTCTTTTATCTCATGAAAATTCGCAGAAAAAATAAATTTGCGGCAGAAGTAGCCACGTCGTCCCTGAACGATATTATGTTCTTCCTGCTGCTTTTCTTCCTGATTATTTCGACGGTTGCCAACCCCAATGTCATTAAGCTGATGTTGCCTAAAGCCTCTTCGTCGCAGCAGCTTAGTAAGAAGCAGGTGACGTTGTCGGTGGATGCCAATAAGCAGTATTTTATTGACAAACAGCCGGTGTCGCCGGCCAATCTGGAAGCCGAACTGCAAAGCATTATGGCCGGTATTCAGGAACCAACCGTAGTGGTGCGTTTCGATAAATCCCTGACGGTACAGGACCTGGTCGATGTATTGCAGACGGGTGCCAAACTGAATATCAAAATGGTCATGGCGACCTCAAAATAACCCATATTGGTTCCGGTAAAAAGGCTTGTTCCTGAAAAGGGCAAGCCTTTTTGCTTTTCCGGCTTATTCGTCCGGCTATGGCCGGAACCGGCAAAATCATTTACTTTACCCCGCAAATACCTTACGCTTTACAGTGATTCGTATCGTTTTTATTCCCGGCTATACCGAAGATCCGTCAATTTTTGACGCTTTAGTACCTTTATTGCCAACTCACCAGGCACTCCGGATTTCCAATCAGGAAGAACTCGCTGCGGGTTTCGCCGGTAAGTCGCCCGATGTTGTCGGCTATGCTGCGTATCTCGCAAAGAAGTATGCCATTCAGGAGCGGGACATCGTAATCGGTCATTCGATGGGGGGCTGGATCAGTATTCATCTGAAGCAGCAGACGGGGTGCAAGGCTATTCTGGTAGGGTCGTTTACGGATCCGGGGAAAGTGCGGATGCCTTACCAACAACCCTGGCTGCTGAAGGCGCTGACCTGGCTGGGCGTTATACAGGGTCGCAGGCTCAATAAAACCTTTAAAAAGCTCTACCCGCACGACGAATCCAGAGCTTTATACACATCTTTGCTGGACCGGTTGCCGGCGTTTAGCCGGCGTTACGTCTGGCAGCAGCTGAAGCTGATTTTTTCGCCTGTACCGGCGCTCACGGTTTCGCCGGATATACGGATTCATGCGCGGCGGGATAACGTGGTGAAATATCCCGACGAGGCGTATGTACAGGTAGCCGGTGATCACTTTTCGGTCCTTTTTCACGCGGCCGAAGTGGCTGCCCCGATTCAGGCATTTATGCAGGCCGTCAGGCCCGCGTAACACGGTAGGGAGAATATAAGGAAAAAAAGCCAGCATATGGTGTTTGTCAACGATTTCTCCCCAACTTTGTACCGCCAACCGACTGGCTGCGAAATGTTCTTACAAAAAGTATTGTTATCGCAATATCGCTACTAATTAGATTTAGTTTTCATGGAAACGCAATACGACGTTATCGTAATCGGCTCCGGGCCGGGTGGCTATGTAGCCGCTATTCGTTCTGCACAATTAGGCTTGAAAACGGCCATTATTGAGAAATACAAAACGCTGGGTGGCACCTGCCTGAACGTAGGTTGTATCCCGTCGAAAGCGTTACTGGATTCATCGGAGCATTACCACAACGCGGCTCACACCTTTGCTGAGCATGGCATTAAACTGAATGACCTGCAGGTTGACCTGGCACAGATGATTAAGCGGAAGCGCGGTGTTGTCGATGCCAATGTGCAGGGGATTCAGTTCCTGATGAAGAAAAATAAAATTGATGTACATCAGGGCCTCGGCTCATTTGTGGATGCCCATACCATTAAGGTGACCCCTTCGGAAGGAGAGGCCAAAACCATTACGGGTAAGAACATTATCATCGCTACGGGCTCAAAACCTTCATCGTTCCCGTCGATGCCTATCGATAAAAAACGGGTGATTACCTCAACCGAAGCGCTGGAACTACAGGAGATTCCAAAACACCTGATCGTGATCGGTGCCGGTGTAATCGGTGCGGAACTGGGTTCGGTTTATGCGCGTATCGGGTCGAAAGTGTCGTTTGTTGAATTTGCCGACTCGATGATTCCGACGATGGATAAAACCATGGGTAAGGAATTACAGAAAGCGGTGAAGAAACTGGGCTGCGATTTCTATTTCAGCCACAAGGTGACAAGTGTTGAAAATACCGGCGAAGGCGTTGTGGTGAAAGCCGACAACCCGAAAGGCGAGCAGATCACGCTGGAAGGCGATTACTGTCTGGTGTCGGTGGGTCGTCGTCCATACACGGATGGCCTGAATCTGGAAGCCGCCGGTCTGGCAACGGATCAGCGGGGTAAGGTAGAGGTAAATGACCACCTGCAAACCAAAGTGCCGCACATCTATGCCATCGGCGACGTAATCCGTGGCGCGATGCTGGCGCACAAGGCCGAAGAAGAAGGTGTTTATGTAGCCGAGACGATTGCCGGTCAGAAACCGCACGTTAACTACCACCTGATTCCGGGCGTCGTCTATACGTGGCCGGAAGTGGCCAGCGTTGGCTATACCGAAGAAGAACTGAAAGGACAGGGCAAAACGTACAAAGTGGGTTCGTTCCCATACAAAGCGCTGGGCCGCGCCCGCGCCAGTATGGACCTCGATGGTCTGGTAAAAGTATTAGCCGACAAAGAGACGGATGAAATTCTGGGCGTGCACATCATTGGTGCCCGTGCAGCGGATATGATTGCCGAAGCGGTGATTGCGATGGAGTTCCGGGCGTCTGCCGAAGACGTTGCACGTTCGTCACACGCTCACCCGACCTATACCGAAGCGGTGAAGGAAGCCTGCCTGGCGGCCACCGAAAACCGCGCTATTCACATGTAGTGGTAGCAGGAGCCGGACGCGGAGAGGCAGCCCATCGGGCTGCCTCTCCGCGTTTTAGAAGAGTTCAGGACACCAAATTCAGAAGACCGATAAAGCCCCTCTATCGCTTCCCGATGTTTAATAACTGTCTCCAGAACGTTATTAGTAGACTGGTTACCCATACGCAGTAAAACTACTTGAGATAGCTTCATCAGGCCGCAAGAAAACGGGTTCGTCCTTCACTGTCTGCTGCAAAGGCCAGTGCAGCGCGAATGTGTTCCGGTGATAGTTCCGGAAAGTCCTCAACAATATCTTCCGTTGTCATCCCTGATGCCAGCCAGCTAAGAATGTCCTGAATAGTAATTCGTGTCCCTTTTATACAAGGTTTACCAAAACGAACATCGGACTTAATGCTGATGAAACGGATATAATCTTTCATAAGATACTGCGGTTTACTCAAAGATAAATAATCCAGGCAATAGAGCATACCGCTGAAAAGGTTGATTCCAGGGAATTTATCGGCAGTCAGCAGCGCGGAACCCTTAAATTTCCGTATTTTCCGGCTTCGCTTGATGCGACCTGAAACATTCATCAAAACGCTGACATGAAGAACGTTCTATCCCTGATGCTGGGCCTGACTGTGGGCCTGGCACATGCACAATCCCAACAGGCCGATTCGGTATTTATCCGGAAAATCTACGACGAAACCCTGGCACGCGGTAAGTCCTACGAGTGGCTGCGTGAACTGACCAAACAGGTTGGCCCGCGGCTGAGTGGTTCGGAGGGGGCGAAAAAAGCCGTTGTCTGGTCAAAGGAACTGATGGAAAAAGAGGGGTTTGACCGGGCGTTTCTGCAGGATGTGATGGTGCCGCACTGGGTACGCGGGGCGAAGGAAGAAGCCTATATCCGCTCGGGTAAGCAAAAACTGGTCGTACCGGTTGCGGCGCTCGGTGGTTCGGTAGCGACACCGCCAAAGGGTATTGAAGCTCAGGTGGTAGAGGTGAAAAATGTAGCCGAGCTGGAGAAACTGGGTACGGCGGGCGTCAAGGGTAAAATCGTGTTCTTTAACCGCCCGATGGACCCCACAAAAATCAATACGTTCGAGGCATATGGCGGAGCCGTTGACCAGCGGGCCAACGGAGCAACATTTGCGGCGAAGTTCGGTGCAGTCGGCGCCATTATCCGGTCCATGACTACATTGCTCGACGATGTTCCGCACACCGGCAGTATGCGCTATGGCACTGGTGTGCCCCTGATTCCGACGGCGGCCATCAGCACCAACGGGGCCGAAAAACTCAGTTCACTGCTGAAAGAGAATCCGTCGCTGACGTTTTTCCTGAAACAAAACTGTGAGTCATTACCCGATGCGCCGTCGCATAACGTAGTTGGTGAAATTAAGGGTACGGAGAAACCGGACGAAATCATTGTCGTTGGCGGGCACCTTGATTCGTGGGATCTGGCCGAAGGCGCTCACGATGACGGCGCCGGTTGTGTGCAGTCCATCGAAGTATTGCGCGTTCTGAAAGCACTGGGTTACAAGCCGAAGCGTACGCTGCGGGCGGTTATGTTCATGAATGAAGAAAACGGCCTGCGGGGCGGGATAGGGTATGCCGACTACGCAAAGAAAAATAATGAAAAACACCTCGCCGCAGTCGAGTCGGATAACGGTGGGTTTACGCCGCGCGGCTTCGGCATTGTCGGTACGGCCGACCAGAAAAAAAAGGTAATGGGCTGGAAAGAGCTTCTGGCACCGTACGGTTTGCAGGAAATCGGTCCGGGCGGCGGTGGCGCTGATATTGGACCGCTGGCACAGCAAGGAACGGCCTTATTCGGGTTCAAACCGGATTCGCAGCGGTATTTCGATATTCACCACACGGCGGTTGACCGCTTCGAGGCCGTCAATAAACGGGAACTTGAATTAGGTGCCGCCTCGATGGCCGCGCTGATTTATCTGCTGGACAAATACGGTTTATAATCAAAAGGGCCGTGGCAAGTAATCGCCACGGCCTTTTTTTATGCCCATAGCTGGGCGGCTTCTTCTTTCAGTAAGGCTTTGTCAATCGGCACAACCCCCAGTGATTCACACACCAGCCCGCCGCCGAGATTCGATAAACCGGCAATGATGTGGGGCGGCTGACGCAAGGCTACGCAACAGGCTGCAATACTGATAACCGTATCGCCTGCACCCGATACATCGGCAATTTTGCGTAAATGGGCCGGCAGATGGTGCTTCTCTCCGTTAAAGTCAATAAACACACCGCGTTCCGAAAGCGTGATCAACGCTCCTTTTACGCTCATTTGCGCTTTCAGCTGCGTAACCACCGCCTGAAACTCACCGGCGTTATCGACATCAAAGTCTACCTTCAGGCCTTCGCGCAGCTCTTTCAGATTTGGTTTGAAGAGGGTCGTGTAATGGTAATCAAGGAAGTTCCGTTTCTTTGGGTCCACTACTGTCGGCACATTATGCTCGTTGGCGAAGGCCGTGATTTCGGCGATAGCTTCCTTGCCCAGCACACCTTTATCGTAATCTTCAAAAATAATGACATGGCAGGAAGGGATCAGCTCTTTCGCTTTTGCAATCAGCTGGCTGCGTTCCTGCACCGTAATCGCCTTATCCGTTTCGGTATCCACACGGACAACCTGCTGTGATCCGGCAATGATGCGTTCTTTAATGGTGGTAATGCGCGATTCGCTCCGGATCAGGCCATCGCAGTTCAGGCCGCGGTCGCAGAGCTGACCGACCAGCATATCACCCGGTCCGTCGGTGCCGATAACAGAGCAGATGATGGCTTCGGCGCCAAGAGCCTGTACATTTAATAAGACGTTACCGGCACCACCCAGCCGAAGTTCCCGGCTCTGTACATTAACTACAGGCACAGGTGCTTCCGGTGAAATACGCTCAACTTTGCCCCAAACGTATGAATCGAGCATTACATCGCCAATAATCAATACGCGTAGTGAGTCGAACGCTGTAAATAACTCATCCACGGTCATGTCCAGAACCGGATTCATAGTGTACTCGCTGATTGGTTGTTGGACACACGGCTGCCAATGGCGGTGTAGTGTGTCGCTGTATTGAAAAATTATCCTGCAAAGTAACAAAACAACCTGCGGATTTTTGCGCCTTCCTTTCTGAATGGTCATTTGACGGGCAGCATTGTATCTTTGCCGGTAAATTTTCAGGACAGGACTAATACAGATAGAAAAGCAGTCTGATAGTTATTGAATAAAATTTTACCACATAGACACATAGGGCACATAAGAGATAAAATCCTTTGTTTATCTATGAGCCTATGTGGTAAATAAAAAAAATGGCAGTCATATCGCTAAGAAACCGGATACTGTCAACTTCCTGCACGATCAATAGGGAGGCGGTATGAGCGAAGAATTACAGATTGTTTTTCGGAAAGGTTCGATCCTGTCTGACTGATAACAGAAGAAGAATGGAACACAATACTTCGTTAGCTCAACGTGATCAGGCCGTTATCTGGCACCCGTTTACCCAGATGCAGACGGCACCGCTGCCGGTTCCGATTGTCCGGGGCAAAGGCTCGGTCTTATATGGCGAAGACGGCCGGGAATATCTGGACATTGTTTCGTCGTGGTGGGTCAGTATTCACGGCCATGCGCATCCCTATATCGCCGAAAAGGTATCGGCGCAGCTGATGCAGCTCGAACACGTTATTTTCGCCGGGTTTACCCATGAGCCCGCTGTACGGCTGGCCGAACGGCTGCTGCCCATACTGCCGGACAATCAACGTAAGGTCTTTTATTCCGATAACGGATCAACGGCCGTGGAAGTGGCGCTCAAAATGGCGTTTCAGTACTGGCATAACCTCGGCAAACCACGGCGCAAGGTGGTGGCCTTTCACGACGCCTACCACGGCGATACGTTTGGGGCCATGGCGGTAGGGGGGCGGAGTGCCTTCACTGCCCCGTTTGTGCCGTTTTTGTTCGATGTCGAGTATTTGCCGACACCTGTACCTGGTCAGGAAGACGCCGTGCTGGCACAGGCCGAGGCCTTATTCAGCGACGAGGTTGCGGCCTTTATTGCCGAACCGCTGGTTCAGGGAGCGGGTGGTATGATTATGTATAGCCCCGACGTACTGGATCAGCTCATGGCCATTGCGCACCGGCATGGAGCACTGGTCATTGCCGATGAGGTAATGACAGGGTTTGGCCGGACGGGCAAGCTGTTTGCTTCGCACTACCTGACCCGGCAGCCCGACCTGATGTGTTTGTCAAAAGGCCTGACCGGCGGGACAATGGCACTTGGTATCACCACCTGTACGCAGGCGATTTACGACGCATTTTTGTCGGAGAGTAAATTTAAAACGCTTTTTCACGGACATTCTTTTACGGCTAATCCCGTAGCCTGTGCGGCGTCGCTGGCCAGTCTGGATATTTTGTTATCTGATGAGACACAAGCTAATATTCAGCGGATTGCGGATTGTCATGCGGCGCTTATCAGTCAATTAAGCCAATATGCCGCAGCGACCGCCATCCGGCAACGGGGTACGATTCTGGCTTTCGACCTGAACACGGGTGAGCATACGTCGTATTTCAGCAACATCCGCGATTATGCCTACCAGTTTCTGCTGGATCGCGGCGTGATTATGCGTCCGCTGGGGAATGTGCTTTATTTTATGCCGCCTTATTGTACTACGGACGAACAACTGGCCTACGCCTATGCACAGGTGGAGGAATTGCTGAAGACGCTATAGTATTTTTTGCCGGTGAACGGCTTATTCTGAAAGTAAACAGAAACGATTCGTTTATTTACCTTACCATGAATAAGTCATTCATCTGGCTGGCAGCTGCGCTGGCTCCTCTCTGCCTGACGGCCGGCCCTCAGAAACCTAAAAAAATTGACGGCTCTGATGTAAAAGTGCCGGCGGGCTTTACCGCGAAACTGATTGCCGAAGACGTTGGTGCCGCCCGCCATATGGTGGTCAGTAAAACAGGTGACATCTATGTAAAACTGGCAAAAGTAAAGGATGGCAAAGGCGTTTACCGGCTGCGGGATACCGACAAAGACGGCGTAATCGACGAACGGACCGGTTTCGGCGATTATCCGGGCACGGGCATTTTCCTCAAAAACGGCTATTTGTACACCTCATCGAACACGTCGGTATATCGCTATAAACTCAATGCCAGTGAAGAAGTGATCGCGCCCGATCAGCCCGAACTGCTGGTATCAGGGTTACTGGCCAAGGGGCGGGATGAGTCGAAGTCGCTTGCCGTTGATAATCAGAATAATATTTATGTAAACGTGGCTTCCTGGAGCGATGCGTGTCGTGAACAAGGTACCGGCAAAGGCATGATGCCATGCCCGCTGCTCGACTCGGCCGCTGCCATCTGGCGCTTCAAGGCAAACGTAACCGGCCAGACCTATGCAAACGGCACCCGCTTTGCTACCGGCCTGAAAAACGTGGTAGGCCTCGACTGGAACACAAAAACCAATTCGCTGTTTGTGATGCAGCACGGACGGGGCAAGTTCCATGATTTTTACCCGCAGTACTACACGCCGAAGCACAGCGAAGAACTGCCGGCCGAAACCATGTATGAAGTCCGTCAGGGCGATGATGCCGGCTGGCCGTATATCTATTACGATCACAAGCAGAAAAAGAAAATGCTGGCTCCGGAGTACGGAGGTGACGGAAAGAAAACCGCCGGCGAAAAAGCCATAAATCCGGTTGCTGCCTTTCCGGCGCACCTTGGCCCGAACGGTCTGCTGTTCTATACCGGCACCATGTTTCCCGAAAAGTACCGCAACGGCGCGTTTATTGCCTTCCACAGCCAGTCACCGGAGCTGCACAAGGGCTACCTGGTTGCGTTTGTACCGTTCAAAAACGGCAAGCCTGCGGGTGAATGGGAGATCTTTGCCGATAATTTCGCGGGTACTGATCTGGTGAAACCAACCGGACCTATACAGCACCGTCCCTGCGGGCTGGCGCAGGGGCCGGATGGTTCACTATACGTATCAGATGATATGAACGGAGCTATTTTCCGGATCAGCTACCAGCCGGGTAAGCCAACAGCGGCCTTGCCTAAGAAAAAATAACGTCTCTTATCATAACACTAACGCCCTGCTTCGTGACCGGAGTAGGGCGTTAGTGTTATGACAATACGATCAGGCTGGTTGCCGGTGGCGGAGCAGTTTCTGAAATAAATCTCTCGGGTTGAACGGCTTGGTCACATAATCACTAATGCCCGACAGGATCGCCCGGTCATGATTGCTGAAGGTCGCGGATGCTGTCAGAGCAATAATCGGAATCTTTGTGTTTATCGCCCGGATTCGTTCGGTGGCCGTATAGCCGTCCATAACCGGCATCTGAAGGTCCATCAGGATAATATCATACGTGTTGGCCATGAATTTGTCCAGGCCAATCTGCCCGTTTTCGGCCACGTCAACATCGATTCCCCATTTAGTCAGGAATTTCACAGCAACCTCAACATTGAACGGATAGTCTTCGACCAGCAGTATTTTGACACCTTTCAGACTCTGGTCATCCAGCATATCCCGGCGAACCAACGCCGGCTGCTCCTGTTTGGCGCCGACCGCAAAATTAACGGTGAAGTAGAATTTAGCCCCTTTTCCTTCTTCACTTTCCAGATGAATGCTGCTGCCATGCATTTCGAGCAGGCGGCGGGTAATGACCAGCCCGAGGCCCGTGCCGCCAAACTTGCGCGTGGTGGCCGAATTGGCCTGGGTAAACATCTCAAAAATACTCTGGTGCTTTTCGGGAGCGATACCGATGCCGGTGTCTTTCACCGAAATATACACTTCGGCGTGGGTCGCCGTTTGTTTTTGTAAGGACAATTCAATGGTAATCGTACCATCATGCGTAAACTTGATGGCATTCGACACCAGGTTCGACAGCACCTGACTGATCCGGAGCGAATCCCCGATGACCGATTCCGGAATGTCATCATCGACCATCAGCTTAATCCGGTCGCCGTTTTCGGCAGCTTTCAGCTGATGCGCCTGTTTAATGTTTGAAACCAGTTGCTTAATATCGAACGGTGTTGCCTCCAGCTCAACTTTTCCGGCCTCAATCTTGCTGAAGTCCAGAATGTCGTTGATGAGTGCATGCAGGTGTTCAATCGAAAACTGAAGGGTTTTCAGGTTTTCGGCAATATTAGGCGGTACTTCTTCCTGCGCCATCAGATAGGTCATACCGACGATACCGTTGAGCGGTGTCCGGATTTCGTGACTCATCATTGACAGGAAGTCTGACTTGGCTTGTGTTGCCTTTTCCGCTTCTTCCTTAGCAGCCCGCAGTTCGCTTTCAATCTTTTTGCGGTGTTCAATCTGCTGCTGCAGGTATTCGACCAGACCGACCAGATTCTCCGAATTGAAATTCGGGCTCTGCGTATCTTCCGGCTTCTCAATGGAATGAATGGCCTCAACCAGTTTTTCGACTGACTGCCTGCGCTGGTTAATTTCTTCCTTCAGCTTCTGATTGATCTCTGCGTACTCCCGTTCGTTGAGATACGATGAGTGTTCAAACAGTTCTTTGTCGCGGTCAAAATTTTTGTATGATTCACTGACCGACTTGATGAAGAGCTGAACGCCTTCATTATCAAGGCAATCGCCGCTTAAATACTTGTTGATCTGACGCGTCAGAAGCTTATGCAGGCCCTGGGTTTCCATAGTTAAAGTTCGGCAAGTACGGTAATAGTCATGGTTTGGTTGTGGAGTTCGCAGGCCTCATTGATGCCCATCGGTGCGATTTCGCCATAGGAGTAAAAACCGGTAATGGCCGGAGTTGCTCCAAAAACCTCCCGTGCTACTTCAATTTCTTCGTCAATGCGTTCGCCGAGTACCAGTTTGCGTCCTACGCAGCTGATCAGAATGACCAGCTCCGGGGTGAAGTTGAAGTCAGTCAGTGACGTCTGGGCTGCTTCGGCCGATGCATCGACCAGCCGGTCAAAGTTGGCCGTCATAAAACGCACCAGGGCACCTTCCGGCATATCACCGGCAAAGGTCATGCTTTTCTTTTCTTCGTCAATGGTCAGAATCGTCCGGACCAGTGGCGGTGCTTCGGGAGAGGTCCGCATGGATAGCGGAAACCGCAAGGCTGCTCCCGGGAGGTCTTTTGCATATTTACCGAGGTATTCCTTATAAAGGTCCAGTGCGTGTTTATCGCCGATCTGATACAGGACATTGTATTCGGAGTGCGTAACAGCCCGTTCGGGGCCGAACGCATCCCAGCCGGCCATGGAACCATGCCCGATTTTCAGGCTGTCGCCGTAAAAGCCGACGCCCACCACCTTGCCGGTTACCGGATTGTGATTCAGGCCAACCAGCGTACGCTCAAACCGGTCACTATCACCGGCAAGCCCCCCGGTAATCGGTACCTTGTGCTGCAGGTACTGGTTGAGGCCGTTGATAAGGTCACTGCCGTTTACTACACCACCGTCGGAGATGATAAAAATACCGGCCAGATCAGGGGCTTTCAGCGCCTGCGCAACCTGAAGGCCGGCTGCATAGCTTTCCGGATGGCTGTCGATGTCTATTTCGCACGTCCGGAGAGTTGTTTTTTCAAATTCGATAGCCGTAACTACCACAGAATTGTCATAAACGCGGTCCTGATAAATTTCCCCTGAGGTTGAGTTAATGATGATAGCCGCATTGGGAAAGCGTTCCCGTAAGCGGTCATAAATCGGGGTGACTTCCAGTACCCGTCGTTCACCGAAAGCTAAAACGAGCTGAGCATTGTCAGCGGAAAAGTTAGCCGCTTCCGAATAGGATGCCCATGCCTGATGGTTATAGATCGACTGGCTGAGTTTCATGAACTAGGGTTTTCGAAATTTATCTTTATACGATGTATGGGTAGATATGGTCACAAGTTAAACAGCTTATTTCATAGAAAAAACAATTAGGGATAGTTTAGATTGCCGGCTTGCGGACCTTAGTAACCTGGTTTAAAGTTGGCTAAAGACCGCAGGCCGGCAACAGACACGCCCGCACCGGCGCTTATTTTGCCTGGTTAAAGAAGTCAACCACGGTTACGTCGGCGAGCCATGGGCCGACAATCTTGCCAAAGTCTTTATGGGCAGGGTGCACTAAATAGGTATCACGGTCTTCTGCACTGTTAAATGTCAGGATAAACGCGTGTGTGAGGCCTTTATCATGTTTTTCCGGGCTGTTGTTTGTGCCCCACTGGTACTTTTTAATTTCACTGATTTTACCCGGCAATGCGTTAAACGCATCAACGATTTCCTGTACTTTGGCCGGTGTGGCATCCGGCTTAAACTTAAAGAGGACGACGTGCTGGAGTTCTTTTTTTTCCATTTTACCTGATTTTTGGGCCATAGCCGCTGTTAAGCTGAAGACTGCAAACGAGAGCAGCAGCAGTAATTTTTTCATAGATAAAGTTTAGTAAGTAATCGTGAACACAATTAATCACAAAAAAAGCGTCGGATCCATCAGGACCCGACGCTAAAAGTACCTATTATTCAGTTTCTACGCTATGAACGGTGTGGCGATTGCCAATACCTGTTCTTTTGTCAGCGGCTCGTCAAACGCTTCAGAAATTTTCATTTCTGTCTGACCGGTCAGACCGGCAACGTTTACTTCGCGTTCGCGGGCAGCCTGCTCACCGGCATATACGGCACCCGGGAAACCTTCCATACCAACGATCCAGCCTTTGGCGTTGTTCAGCATCCGTACCCGTGCTGCGTGGCGTGCTTCTACCGAGTGAATCTGCAGTGCAATTGTTAACACGGCATCATTCGACATCAGGTTAGCTGCCTGACCTTTGTAAGCCCGTACACCGGTATCTTCAAACGCCTGAGCTACTGCCGAGAACGTCTGGAAATTCGTGAATACTGTCGGGAACGTACCTTTGGCGGTAAAGTCAAAGTTTGGTTTTGCCACTGCAGCACTGCCCAGCGCGCCTTTCAGCAACGCTACGTGTGCATCTTCGTGTTTGCGGATCTGATCGAACAGATCACGGTATTGGGCAGGGATTAAACCACCGGCTGCAAGACCACGATTGTAAAATTCTGCTTCAAGATATTCAAGTGTCAGCGCAAAGTTCAGTACATCCGTTACCGTGCTGCCTGATTGAGCATACGCTTTGTTCAGGGCAGTTGCCATTACGGCCGGTGCTGCTACGCTAAGTGCTTTTTTAGTGATAGAAGAAAACATGTGACGGCGTGTGACGTGCTTCAGACGGTCATACACTTCGCCATCAACTTGCTCGATTTCGTGAAGAATATTCTGGAGATTCATGATTCGTAGAGGGATTACATGGTTGGTAAATTGCTGGCGATCAGGCCTTGCTTAATAAACGTCTGGGCTGCTGGAGCCACTTCACCCGGTTTCATGGCTTTGTCTAAGCCTGATGCCGGATCAACCACATCATCTCCTGCAAATGCACGGGAATTTGGTGAGATCAGTTCGCGGATGATTGCCGCGTGACGTGCCTCTACCGATACAATTTTACCGGCTGTGTTCAGGTTACGCATGTCAGATAATAACTGACCGGCACCGTTGTAAGCCGCTACGCCTAAATCTTCGAATGTACGGGCTGTCTGCAGAATGCTGTCCCGGCTGTTGAAGTTAACGCCCGGGAAGTCAATCGCCAGCGAAGGAATCGCTGCGCTGCCCAATGCTGCCTTGAAGAACTCACGGTGTGCTACCTCATGGTCGCGGATGTCCATTAGGATGCTGCGCTCCATAGCCGACATGCCGCTGTATGGGTTAGCCACAACGCGCTCGTAGAACGTGGCTTCCAGTTGCTCTAATGCGTAGGCATAGTTAAGAATCCCGACATCACCAGAACCCAGGTTCACGTCAACATCTGCACCGATACCGGTACGTGCCGCGCCGTCAGGACCAAGCATATCATTTTTACAAGAGCTAAGGAGAACGCCTGCTGCTGAGGTCATACCTGCCCACTGCAGGAAAAGACGCCGATTCATAGAGAATGGCAGGACCGGTAGGACAGACCCCGGATTAACGGGCGCTGACTTTTTACCAAAAAAATTTTTCATGAAATGTAATAGTTAAGTTGAGCACTTCCGCTCTGTTCTTCAGAGAAGTTGAGAATAATACGCGGAATGCCGGGGTATGGATTTTTATATTGAGCCAGCGGGCCAGACTGCTATATCAAATAAGTATTTTTTAGGTATATATATTATTGATTATCAGGTGTTTAGGATTAATAAAAATTTTTTGTTAAAAAGGTGTTCGAAGCCCGTTTCGATAACGATTCCAGGAAGAACTATTTAGTTGATAAGTTAAACGGACAGCCAGTGCACCATAGCCATCCCGCTTGGATGGATTACCCCGCTGGGCAAACGACAGGTTAGGCGCCAGGCCTATTTCGGAGCGGCGGTCGGAGATGGCAGCCACAACGGGATGGAGCTTTGTAAAGTCCGGATACCTGGTACTGACATCATCCAGATAGTCATTCAGCACGTGCGTATAGGTGGCTTCGACAGCAATTTTGGTACGCATGCCAAAATCAAACGGAATACCAATCCCGTACCGGATAATGCCCGGATACCGGCTGTAATTTACGCCTTCAGTGTGGAAGCGCGGTAGTTTTACAAGATACCCCTGATAGTTGGTCATTGTGTTCAGGTAGGTAACCCCCGCACCGGCCAGCAGGTATGGATTGTAGTTGTGGTTGGGATCGTTAACGCGCCAGAGATCGACTTTACCACCAATCCACACGTCGGGGTTGATGCTGAAAAAGGAAAGGTTATTGTAATAAACACGCGTATATTTCTGCTTGCCCCAAATGTAGTATACCCGTGCATCAGCTCTCAGGGAGAAACGGTACCCTATGCGGCGGGCGACCGAAATACCGGCTTCGGCACCGAGGCGCGGATACCGGAAAATATCTTTTTCTTCGCTCATGTCACCGGCGTACCGGGTGGTACCGGCTTCGAAACCAATGGTCCAGGTGCCGGGAACGTCCTGCCAGTAGCGCCAGCGCTGTGCCTGTGTAACGGAGGTTGTAAGTAACCAGAAGCAGCTGATAAAAGCCAGTTGCTGAAGCAGTTTCATGAGGTGTTACGGTTTAGGAGCGGCCAAGATAGGCAGGAATCGCAATATCCCCAAATGCGGTTAAATGACTTCCGTTTCGTATCTTTGCACCGGCAAATTCATATCCTAATGAAATTCGGCGTAGTCGTATTCCCGGGCTCAAACTGCGATCAGGACGCAGTTGATGCTCTGACATTAATGGACCAGGAGGTCGTAAAACTGTGGCACAAAGACCACGATCTGCAAGGCTGTGATTTTATCATCCTGCCTGGCGGCTTTTCGTACGGTGACTATCTGCGTACGGGTGCTGTGGCTCGTTTTTCACCTATTATGAACGAAGTGATCGCGCATGCTAACCGGGGTGGTTATCTGATGGGTATCTGCAACGGTTTTCAGATTCTGGCCGAAGCACGTCTGGTACCGGGTGTATTACTGCGTAACACCAGCCAGAAATATGTTTGTAAAAACATCTACCTGAAACCGGAATCGACAGACGCGCTGCTGACAGCGGGGCTGGAGAAGCCCGCCTATAAAATTCCGATTGCTCACGGTGACGGCCGTTACTTTGCTGACGCTGATACCCTGAAGCAACTCAATGACAACGGGCAGGTTTTGTTCCGTTACTGCGATGAGGCCGGCAACATTACCGATGAGGCCAATCCGAATGGTAGTCTGGAAAATATCGCCGGCGTCTGCAATGCCGCTAAGAACGTATTCGGCATGATGCCACACCCTGAACGGGCTGCTGATCCGGCACTGGGCAACACAGACGGCCGCCTGATTCTGGAGCAGTTACTGAAAGTGGTGTTAGTATAGATCACTCAGGCATACATAAAAAAGCCAGCTCTTCCGGGCTGGCTTTTTTATTATGACGGACGCCGGTTACCGGGGCCACGCTGTTTTTTTTCGGCCTGCGGTGCAGGTGATGCCGGTTGGGCAGCCGCTGCTTCTGTTTCGCCGGGACCTTTTTTCTTCTTCTTTTTCTTTTTCTTCGCCGCCGGGGCCTGTTTGATTGCGTACTTTTTGTCGAGCTTGTCCAGATCGCTGTTGAGGGCGGCTGGTGTAGCAGGCTCTTTCTTTTCTGCAACAGGGGTCAGCACATCAAACGATTCCGGAATGATGCCGTTGGCGTTGAGCGTCAGAATATCGAGCACCCGGCTGATCGGCAGCGGATGCCAGGTACTTTCCGAACTATAGCCAAACCACATGATCTTCCGGAAAATGTCCGTTTTCTGCAAAAACGCTCTTCCTTTGGTTGTTTCCAGGGGCTTGTCAACGGCCGGGATGTCGCGCAGGGCATCCACGTACGTATCCAGCTCATAGTTCAGGCAGCACTTCAGCCGGCCGCATTGTCCGGACAGCTTAGCCGGATTCAGCGACAGGTTCTGGTAACGTGCTGCTGAGGTCGTAATGTTTTTGAAATCGGTCAGCCACGTGGAGCAGCAAAGCTCCCGTCCGCAGGAGCCAATACCACCCAGACGGCCGGCTTCCTGCCGCAGACTGATCTGCCGCATTTCAACCCGCACTTTAAATTCCGCCGCCAGGAGCTTGATCAGTTCCCGGAAATCGACGCGTTCTTCAGACGAGTAGTAGAACGTAGCTTTCGAGTTATCTGACTGAAATTCAACGTCAGACAACTTCATGTTCAGGTTCAGGTCGCGGATAATTTCGCGGGCACGGTACATCGAAGGCAGATCGCGGGCAATAGACTGTTCGTGCTTCTCAAGATCCTTAGGCGTTGCCACCCGGTGAATTACCTTCATATCATCGGTGATCTGAAGGCTTTTTTTCTTAAGCTGCAACCGAACAAGTTCGCCCTGTAGTGAAACGGAACCCAGGTGATAACCTGATGCCATTTCAGCCACAACAAAGTCACCTGTTGTCAGATCCAGTTGGTGGACGTTGCGGAAATATTCCTTACGCCCCCCTTTAAATTTAATTTCGACGACATCAAAACGCTGAGAAACCGGCAGTACCATGTCGCTCAGCCAATCGAACGAATTTAGTTTATTACAACCTCCGGTCCCGCATCCACCGCTGCTGCAACCTGCGACGGCGGTGCCGTTCGCTGCTGATGATGACCCACCGCTTCGGGAGCCACATCCGCCCGTTGTACAGGATTTGCAAGACATACTTTTTGCTCGTTTGGCCCGGGGCTACGGTCGGGAGGCGGCGGTTTGCTTACGCTCCACTTCCCGCATTCCGGGCGTTAATCATTATAACGAATTAGGTCCAGTCCGATGTCTCTACGGTAGTATTTACCTTCGTACTGAACGGTCCGGGCCGCTTCCTGCGACTTCCGGATGGCATTTTCCATGGAGTTGGCCAGGCCGGTAAGGGCCAGCACGCGTCCTCCGCTGGTAACAATCTGATTAGCTGAGGTAGTCGTTCCGGCATGGAATACCAGAACATCCTCAATCCGGCCGAGCTCGGTGATGACCTGTCCTTTCGTATAGTCTTCCGGATAGCCGCCCGACACAACAACGGTTGTCACGGCCGTCTGTGACGACACCTGTAACGACACCTTATCGAGTTCGCCGTCTGCGGCAGCCACCATCATTTCGGCAAAATCATTCTGAATCCGCGGCAGCACAACCTCGGTTTCAGGATCACCCATCCGGGCATTGTATTCAATGACGTAAGGTTCGCTTTTTACGTTCATTAAACCAATAAAAATAAATCCTACGTACCGGATTCCTTCCTGCTGAAGACCGGCAAGCGTCGGGCGGACAACTTTCTCCTCGACTTTACGCAGGAAATTTTCGTTGGCAAACACAACCGGCGATACGGCGCCCATGCCTCCGGTATTGAGTCCGGTATCGCCTTCGCCGATCCGCTTGTAATCTTTGGCTTCGGGCAGAATCTTATAGTTGACCCCGTCTGACAATACGAAAACCGATAGCTCGATCCCCCGCAGAAACTGCTCAATCACGACCTTTGCCCCGGCTTCGCCGAATTTATGGTCTTCCAGCATACTGCTCAGCGTGGCTTTGGCTTCTTCGGTTGTTTCAGCAATAATCACGCCTTTACCGGCGGCCAGTCCGTCGGCCTTCAGCACAACAGGTAACGAGTGAGTTTCCAGGTAGGTGAGGCCTTCCCGAAGGGTAGCTGCGGTAAATGTCTGGCTGGCGGCTGTCGGTATGCCGTAGCGTGACATAAACTGCTTGGAAAAATCTTTACTGCCTTCCAGCTGAGCGCCTGCCGCATCAGGGCCCACAATACGCAGTGCAGACAGATCGCTTTGCCGGCGCAGGTAATCAACCACTCCTTTTACCAGTGGTTCTTCCGGTCCCACAATCAGCAGGTCAATCGAATGTTTCCGGACGGCGTCAGCAATCAGACCAAAATCAGTATAACCAATCGGAAGGTTGGTGGCTACCTGAGCCGTACCGGCGTTACCCGGTGCTACAAACAGGTTATCACAAAGCGGGCTTTGGGCAATTTTCCAGGCAAACGTGTGTTCGCGGCCACCCGAGCCAAGTATAAGTATATTCATTTTAGGATGGAAGCAGAGAGGGAACAACGGACAGACGCAAAATGCCGTTACCACCTGACCGGCAATGATTCCTCTCTGTTTCCCGGTTTAATTTGCTACTTCTGATAAGAACTTGATACGCATCAGCCGGAGTTCCTGCTCGGTAAAATCATCCCCTCCGAATTCACGCATCGCCACGGCAATATTGTCGGTTTCGGCCGCCATGAAATAGTCATAAATTTCATCCTGACGATCGTCATCCATAATCTGATTGATGTAATAATCCAGATTCAGCCGTGTACCTGAATAGCAGATATGTTCGATTTCTTCGACCAGATCTTCCATACTTAAGTCTTTGGCTTCGGCTATCTCATCAAGGTCAACCTTACGGTCGATCTGCTGGATAATGAAGATTTTGACTTTTGACTTGTTCACCGTTGATTTAACGACTACATCCTTAGCGGTTTCGATGTCGTTGTCTTCAACGTATTTGGCAATCAGGTCAATAAACGGCTTGCCGAACTTCTGGACCTTGCCCATGCCCACCCCGTTGATCTGGGCCATTTCCTCCCGTGTACTCGGGTAGGTAGTGGCCATCTCTTCCATCGACGGATCCTGGAAGATAACGTAGGGTGGCAGGTTTTTTTCCTTGGCAACCTTTTTCCGCAGCGCCTTCAGTAAGCCAAGCAGTTCCTCGTCGTAGGCGGCTCCTCCGCCCGACGGAGCAACGTCTTTGTCGTCGTCGTCTTTGCCGTCGGCCACCTGCTGATCGTAGGTATGGTCTTTATGCAGCGTAACCGGATAAGGGTCTGCAATGTATTTCAGCCCTTTTTCGGAAACTTTCAGGACGCCGTAGTTGTCAACATCCTTATCGATATACCCCAGAATTGTCAGCTGCCGGATAATTGAGCACCAGCCATCCGGTGTTTCGCAGAAGTCCTTACCCTGGCCGTATACCTCAAGCTTATTGTGTTCGTAACTGGTAATGTACTGGTTGTCGGTTGCCGTCAGTACATCAGCCAGGTGATTGACGTCAAAGCGCTGGTCGGTCAGCAATACCGTGCGCAGGGCCAGTACTACTTCTTCCTGTATCTTGAACTTAGGCGTTGCTTTCAGGCAGTTATCGCAGAAACCGCAGTCTTTGTCCACATACTCACCGAAGTAGCTTAGCAGCTGGCGGCGACGGCACGTGCCGAGGTTGGCATATGATACCATTTCCGTCAGCAGATGTCTGGCGTTATCGCGCTCGGTAACGGGCTTGTCCTTGTTGAATTTCTCCAGCTTAACGATGTCATCGTAGCTGTAGAACATAATACAGTTGCCCTCCAGCCCGTCGCGGCCGGCCCGGCCGGTTTCCTGGTAATAGCCTTCCAGCGATTTCGGTGCGTCGTAGTGAATTACAAAACGGACATCCGGTTTGTCGATGCCCATTCCGAAGGCAATCGTGGCGACAATGACATCGGCTTCTTCATTCAGGAAAGCATCCTGATTGGCCATGCGGGTGCCTGAATCCAGCCCGGCATGGTAAGGAAGTGCCTTGATGTCGTTCACGTTCAGGACTTCGGCAATATCTTCAACCGTTTTCCGGCTGAGACAATAGACGATTCCCGATTTGCCCTTGTTGTTTTTGATGTATTTGATGAGCGCTTTTTTCGCGTCAACCTTAGGCTTGATTTCGTAGTAGAGGTTTTTGCGGTTGAACGACGTCTTGTAAATGTCGGCGTCTTCCATCTGCAGATTCCGCTGGATATCCTGCTGAACCTTTGGTGTGGCGGTGGCGGTCAGGGCGATAACGGGCAGGTTGCCAATGTTATCGACGATACCTCTGATTTTACGGTATTCAGGACGGAAGTCGTGGCCCCATTCCGAGATACAGTGTGCTTCATCAATTGCGACAAAGGAAATATTTGCCTTTTTGAGGAAATCAAGGTTTTCCTCCTTCGTCAAAGACTCAGGGGCAATATACAGCAGCTTTAAGGTGCCGTTAAGGGTGTCTTTTTTTACCTTCGTCATTTCTGCCTTCGACAGAGTCGAGTTCAGAAACTGGGCGTTAATACCAAAAGCGTTGAGTTGATCGACCTGGTTTTTCATCAGGGCGATCAATGGGGAAATGACAATGGCCGTTCCTTCGCACACGATCGCAGGAAGCTGGTAGCACAACGATTTACCGGCGCCTGTTGGCATTATTACGAATGTATTCTTTCCGGCCAGGATATTATGAATAATGGCCTCCTGGTCACCCCGGAACTGGCTATAGCCGAAAATTTCTTTTAAACGTTCCTTGAGGGTTACCTGAATGGTTTGCTCCGCCTGCATCATGCTCACTCGAAGTACAAATAGTTACTGATTGATGGTCTTCGCTGTATCTTTGTTCTTAGTCTGTGATTGAAGATATAAAAAGAAAGATAAAAGAAAAACAGACGTCCTGAAAATCTGATGTGTAATCATTGTATGGTCAGTGTAAACAAGTCGCTTTTTTCTTTTATAGACGTAAAACCTATTGATCTTTTATCTTATTGCTGGTTTGTTTCCCTTTAATGGGTAGCGAATTTACAAAGCAATTTGGTTGTAATCGCGTATTTTGAACTTGAAACTACTAAAAAATCCGCAATTAATTGCCCGTCAGGTACTGCTTGATGAGGCTGAGGCCATCCGGAAAGTCACCGAACGGCTCGATAACCGTTTCGATGATTGTGTAAACAAAATCCTGTCAATCAGTGGTCGGGTAGTTGTGACTGGTATTGGTAAAAGTGCCATCATCGCCCAGAAGATTGTGGCTACCCTTAATTCTACCGGTACGCCGGCGCTGTTTATGCACGCCGCCGATGCGATTCACGGTGATCTGGGTATGATCCGGGAGGGGGACGTGGTTATTGCTATTTCACGGAGTGGTAATACACCTGAAATCAAGGTGTTAGTGCCCTTATTGAAGCGGACTGGTGTGCCGCTGATTGGCATGGTCAGCGACACGGGATCTTACCTGGCGAAACATAGCGACTATGTGCTCGAAGCCTACGCCGAACGGGAAGCGGATCCGCTGGATCTGGCCCCGACGACCAGCACGACTGTTGCCCTGGCCCTCGGCGATGCCCTGGCGGTGAGCCTGCTGGTTGGCCGCGATTTTACGCGGCAGGATTTTGCACGTTATCACCCGGGTGGTTCGCTGGGCAAAAAACTTTATCTGAAAGTAGCTGATATTTATCCGCACAATGCCTGTCCGAAAGTATCGGCAACGACGCCGGTGAAGGAAGCGATCATTGAAATTTCGTCGAAACGGCTTGGCGCCACGGCCGTCCTGAACCCCGACGATACACTGGCCGGTATCATTACCGACGGCGACGTACGCCGGATGCTGAACCGCAGCGACGATTTCCGGACGCTGGTCGCGCAGGATATTATGACTGTCTCGCCCGTTTGCGTCTGTTCCGATGATTACGCTGTCCGTGCCCTCGAAATCATGCAGGAGCGTAACATCACCCAGCTGGTCGTGGTCGATGACGGCCTCGTACAAGGATTTGTCCATCTGCACGACCTGTTAAAAGAAGGTATCGTGTAGGGGCGACCCCACGTGGTCGCCCGGATAATAATACCCATGGTCGCCCGGATAATAATACCCGTGGTCGCCCGGATAATAATACCCACATGGTCGCCCGGATAAGCATTAATCTACTGACAATCAAAAGTAAAAAAGCCCCGTCAGGGGCTTTTGTTATTTCCGGCGGAAGAATACAAATCCATTCTCCTCCTTAATAATTTCCAGATTCGGATGTTGCCGGAAGTCTTTGGCCCGATCAAGCCGGGTAATCAGAAACGTCGGCTTATCGACGGGGCCATTCAGCAGATAGTCCTCATCGTCGGTTTTCGGGTTCACCGGTGGGTGTTTCCGGAAATAAAACAACTGGGCGTAACTTTTATAACCAATAGGTTCCACATACACATCCTGCCCCTGTTTTGATTCATAAAACCGGATTACGGTCCCCTGCACAAACTCTTCGATATTCGGCACCACGCTGGCCAGGTAGAACCACAGGCATACCGCCGTTGACAAAAAGAGCCCGATGGCTGCCGGTTGTGTGTGGGCACGGAGCCGCAGGATGAACGTAATGAGTGCCAGCAGCCAGAGGGCGCCGATGAGCCATTCCCAGCCCTGCCAGTGCATGTCTGCCTGGAGGTTGGCGGCCGCAAACGGGTCTTTGATGTACGGAATGATGACATCGGTGTGCATCCCGACAATAGGCGCCAGCGTCAGGGCAAGGCCAAGGATGCTGCCGATAACCAGCAGGCCGGCGGTTGTCCAGCGGTTCCAGCGGATGCGGCCGGTCAGGTATTGGTACAGGTGGTAGGTTGCCAGGTAAGATACCGGCAGCCAGGCCATCGAGGAATAATGTACGATTTTAGTCTTTACAATGCTGAACAAAATCATTACCACCCAGAACAGCAGAGTCATCCACAGCCGGAAGCTTTCACCATTGACGGCCGCCTGCGGATTGGTCTGCGCGCTGGTTTTAGGGATCAGAAAGCGAATGGCCAGGATTGACAGCGGGAAACACCCCAGTAAGACAACGACAAAATGGTAGTAAAACGGCTGGGCGTGGCCCGCATCCGGTGTGGAAAACAGCTTGATCTGATAGGCGATAAACTCGTTCATAAACCACCAGCCATGCTGCATAACCTCAAGGCCGAACCAGAACGAGGCTACACCGATGGCAACCAGCACAATTGTAACCATCTGACCGATGCTGAGTACCGGCTTAAACCGGTGTAAACCCCAGAACAGCAAAAACGTGAGTCCGGGCAGTAAGGCACCAACCGGCCCTTTGGTCAGGATGGCGAGGCCGATAAACAAACCGGCTTGCCAGGCTTTGCGCTGCGACAGAAACCAGACCCCGAGGAAAATGAAATAGTTGAATGTGGGGTCAATGATGGCCGTTTTAAAGTAAAAGTGGGGTGTAACAGCACCCAGATAGCCCAGCGCCCACAGCAGTCCGAACCGGTCATCGACCAGGCGCCGCCCGATAAAAAAGACGGTAAGCAGGGTAAATACGCCTATGACCGCATTGGGAAAACGCGCAGCATATTCCCCGACGCCGAACAGGTGCATGGCTGTTGCCTGAAGCCAGAAAAATAAGGGTGGTTTCTCCCAGAACGGCTCAAAGTTGATTTGTACCCGCGTATAATTGCCGCTCACAAGCATCTCCCGGGCCGATTCGGCAAAGTTGATTTCGTCCCAGTCGAACAGGTGAACGCGTCCCAGAAACGGGAAATAAAAAAAGCACCCTAGTGCCAGTAACAGGATAGGGTAGTATTTCGGTGCTATTTTCTGCATGAATAAGACTCGTCGTCAGTATCAGAGCACAAAAGTACACCGGTGGCGGTAATATGCCAGTATACCGGTGGTGTTGCGGTCGCTCCGGATTTAGTGAGCCGGGCCGGCTTTCATGTCGATGCCAATGGCCTGCATGAGCTGGCTGGCATTGAAACTGCGGCAGATACCGTCATAAAGCGTATAGTCAAAGTGCAGCTCGCCGTCGCGGACATCGGACTGAAAGTGGCAATTCCGGACAAAATCGCTGGCATCAGTCATCTGACCGAGTTCGAGGTCGTGGGTGGATACGAAGCCCGAAGCCGTTGTTTTGTGTAGTTGCCGGATCAGGGCTTCGGCACCCCGGTGGCGGTCGGCAGAGTTGGTCCCTTTCAGGATTTCATCCAGAAAATAAAAGACCGGCCACTGGTTCGTTATCGCTTTCTGCGTAGGGTTATCGGTAGCGGTTTCGACCCCCTGCGTCAGTTCCAGCAAGGTCTTCAGCCGCTTCAGCTCAGCGTAAAACGACGAGGTGCTTTCTTCGAGGGAGTCCTGGGTACGCATGCTGGTAAAGACGCGCATCGGCGAGCAACCGAACCGGCGCGCACTGACAACGGCACCTGCCTGCGCCAGAACGGTATTGATGGCAATCGTCCGGAGGAAGGTACTCTTTCCGGACATGTTCGATCCGGTAATCAACACTGTTTTACCCGAACCAGTTAGTTCCAGCGAGTTGGCGACGCTTTTGGCCGGTGGCAGCAGCGGGTGAGAGGCACTGACCGCTTCAAGATGCGGTACTTTTTCATCGATAATGTCGGGGACCACATAGGTCGGATGGGCGTAGGCAAAGCCAGCCAGGCTGTTTAGCGCCTCCATTTCGGCCAGCGCATCAAACCAGTTGTTGAGGTGTTTCCGATAGCGGTTCCGCCAGCTGTTGAGGGCCTGCAGGTGATGAATGTCCCAGAGCGTAGGCAGGGCAAAGAAAAGGTAGAAGTACGGATTCTGGCGGAAATTAAAGTTTTCGACCAGCCGCGCCAGTTTCCCGACCGCAGCCGATGCCGGACGCGGACCGGCGCTGAGGTTGTCACGGATAGATTTCAGCAGCGGCGAAAAGCCCTTTACGGATTCAGTATGCTGAAACAGATCCTGAAAGGTTTTCAGGGCTTCGGCCATTTCATGCGTCTGTTCACTAACGATTTTGGCAAGTTCATTCGTCTGGCTAAGCAGCAGGCCATGAAGCCCCAGTGAAGCAAATACAGCCCAGCCAGGCAGGTAACCGGTCAGCCAGGCAGCTGTAACGCCCAGTGTAATAAGCGGCAGGATAAAGCGGGCTGCCAGCAGGTATAAAGGCAGTGCATTTTCTTCAAGCACCCATTGCCGCATTTTAGCCGGCGATTGCCCTGTTTTTTCGCTCAGGTAGGCCAGTGCTTCTGCGGTTTGCCGCCAGTCGAGCTGTGGCTCCAGTTCTTCGGCGGCCTGCTGGCGGACATAGGTCAGCTGGGGGGGAGCTGGTGTCAGCAGCCAGTTGGCCAGCCGGTGGGAGCCATCGTAGGTATGAGTGCGGTTGAGGAGCCGGTACAACGAGTGTTTCCCGAAAATATCGAGATCGCCCGCGTAAGCGTGTGTATAGGTCAGAAAGGCTTCGCCGGTTTCAGGGCGCAGGTATTGGCGGTTGAGCCGTCCGGCTTCGTCCTGATTGACAAAGGCAAGGTGGTGATTCAGATCGCGGCGCCGCCGGATTGCCTGATGACGTTTCAGCATCCACCCGAATACGATCAGGCCCGCCAGAAAGGTACCGATAGCAGCCAGTGTATTGCCGGTATTATTGAGCCACCATATGGCTGCCACTGTCAGCAGAAACCAGACAAACCGCCACAGGGCCAGTTGATTGTATTGTTGTTGAGCGAGCTGTTCGGCATCAGTAAACTGCTTTTGCCGTTCCTGGAAGAGACTTTCTGTATTCATTTCCGCAAAGGTAACCATACCCTTTATGAAACGTTGATAAATATGTTAAGCGGTGGTGCGTTACATCAGACCAGCCGGAATTTTCGGGAAGGTGGCTGCAACTGAGCACATTGGTTAAGAAAAGAAATGGTTTCACTCATCGGTTTTATAAAATGGTAACAGCCTTCAGCCGGTGTAGCTTTGACGGATAGCAGCGACTGGCCTTTTGCATCGAGCACCAACTGCCAGCCCGGGTTTTCGCCATCCGGAAAATGCTGAAAGGTATAGTCATAGATTTTCTGGAACCAGCGTAAACAGTCGGGGTGATGGGTGTGGAAAAAACTTTTAATCAGAACGGCCAGTGCCTGTAAATGAACGCGTGCCGTACGGTGCTGCCAGGTACTGTCGAGTGTTGGTTGCCTCAGAAAATCAACGTACTGGTGCAGGCCGCTGTTTACCTCATCCCATGCCTGTTCACACATGGACAGACACCAGGTAACAACCTGTAAGGACAGTTTACGGTTACTGGTTTTCAGCGCAATATCAAGCAGGACGTTCGCAGCTTCGAAAGTAAGGGCAGGACTGAGCCGGCGCCCCTGAGGCGTATGGCTGAAGGCACCGTCCGGCAGAATTGACTCCCGCAGTATATTGAGTCGTTTGTCCAGAAACGTTTGTAAAATTTCCTCAACTACCTGTTCGGTATATTCTTTCCAGTCTTCCTCACTCAGCAGAAACTGCGTGGCCAGCAACGTTTTCAGGACTACCACCGGTTCTTCGAGATGCTGCCATTGCCGGAAACCGCCGAGGGACCGCTGCTGTTTTGTGCGTTGCTTGTTTCGTTGCTGTATCAGATTGAAGAGAGCCTGTTTGGCAAGCATGGCCCATTCGTCGTTCCCGGTGGCCCGATGAAGCTGCGCGTAGGCCATAACGCAATATGCATCGGTGGTTCTACCGCTTGCGGGAGCTACCGGTTTTCCGATCCGGTCAACCAGTGCATAGGCATTCATTTTTTCATCGAGCCCGAAGCGGGTCAGAAAATCGGCTCCGTGCAGGGCATGGTCAAGCCAGCGTTGTTCCGGTTCGACGGTGTTGTAAAGCCAGGCGAAAGACCAGACCTGTTGCGCCAGTAAGGTAACGGATTTATCGGCTGTGATGGGGTCGCCGGTTGCTGTCAGGGCATCAAAATAACCACCCCAGGCCTGGTCCCGGCTGTTACTGAGCCAGAACGGAACGACCTGCTGTAGCAAGGCTTCCCGGTAAACGACAGTGAGTTTGGCGAAATCGAGCACAAGGGCAGGAGAAACAAAAGGAGGCCGTTGGCAGGTGTTTACCGCCAACGGCCCCGGCAATTAATAGACAGTTACACGTTCGATATCCGTTTGTACCGGGGGCGTAGCTGGTTGCTGGCTGGCATCCCGCTCTTCAGGCAGGATAAATTTCATTGGTTTACCTACCTTTTCGGGAAGCAGGGCAACTGCCAGTACCTGCGCTACATTATCGACATAATGAAACCGGAGGTCTTTGATATACGATGCATTGATTTCTTCGACGTCCTTCCGGTTCTTCGAGCAGAGGATAATTTCCTTTACGCCTGCCCGGTTGGCGGCCAGAATCTTTTCCTTGATGCCACCGACCGGCAGTACCTTGCCGCGCAGGGTTACTTCACCGGTCATCGCCAGAAACGGCCGTACACGGCGCTGGGTATAAATCGACGCCATCGACGTCAGAATCGTAATACCTGCCGACGGACCGTCTTTCGGAACCGCTCCGGCCGGTACGTGAATATGCAGATCGTAATTGTTGAACAGGCGGTAGTCTATGTTAAGATCATCGGCATGTGCTTTCAGATACGACAGGGCTGTTACGGCCGATTCCTTCATCACTTCACCTAACTGACCCGACAAGGTCAGAATGCCTTTGCCACGGCTCAGGCTGGTTTCGATCATCAGAATTTCGCCGCCCACCTGGGTCCAGGCCAGGCCGGTAACCATACCGGCGATGTCGTCGTCGGTATACAGGTCTTTGTCGAAAATCTCGGCACCCAGCATTTTGTGTACGTCGGCTACCTTGATAGATTTCGGGTATTCCTCTTCCATGGCAATCGACTTGGCAATTTTCCGGACAATCGTCCCGATTTTCTGCTCAAGGCTCCGTACCCCCGACTCACGGGTATACCCTTCGATGATGCGTACCAGCGCCTTATCATCGATTTGCAGGTCTTTGGTTTTCAGGCCGTGGTCTTTGCGCTGTTTCGGTACCAGGTACTTTTTCGCAATCTGGACTTTTTCCTCAACCGTATAGCCGGTAATATCGATGATCTCCATCCGGTCGCGGAGCGCCGGGTGAATCGTATCAAGCGCATTGGCCGTTGCAATAAACAGGGACTTTGAGAGGTCATATTCAACTTCCAGGTAATTATCCATGAACGTTGAATTCTGCTCCGGATCCAGTACTTCGAGCAGGGCCGACGACGGGTCGCCACGGAAGTCCGAGCTCACCTTGTCGATTTCATCGAGGATAAAGACAGGGTTCGAGGTGCCGCATTTCCGGATATTCTGGAGGATTTTACCGGGCATCGCACCGATGTATGTCTTCCGGTGACCGCGGATTTCGGCTTCATCGTGCACACCACCGAGTGCCATTCGGCTGTATTTCCGGCCCAGCGCCTTGGCAATTGACCGGCCCAGAGAGGTCTTAGCCACACCCCGAGCGCCCTTCCGGCACAGGTTCGCCGCTCTCACGCCCAGCTTCCCCTTCCGACCTGCCGCGTCTTC
>NZ_CAMFHL010000052.1 GCF_945952095.1 uncultured Arsenicibacter sp.
AGCCAGGTGTTCATGGCGTACCACGCTAACGGAGATGCGATCAGGATGGCAATCAATACGAGTTTCAGGAAGTCTTTTGATAGCAGGAAAATCAGGCCCGGCACCGAAGCGCCCAGCACTTTCCGGATACCGATTTCCTTGGTGCGCTGCGCCGTGGTAAAGGCAGAGAGGCCGAACAACCCGAGGCAGGCCAGCAGGATTGACAGAACGGCAAACACCGTGAAGATCTGACCGGTACGGGTTTCGTTGTTGTAGAGCTTATTAAACTCTTCGTCCATAAACTGGTACTCAAACGGATAGTTCGGGGCAAGTTTTTTCCAGGTGGTTTCCACCTGCCGGAGCGTACCGGCAATGTCATTACCGGCCAGTTTGACCAGGATGTTGCCACCGCCGAATTCGGTAAACATGACAATCGGTGAAATTTGCCGGCGCATGGACGCAAAGTGAAAATTGGCGACCACTGCCTTGACTTCGCCCTTCCGGTTGCCGCCCATGTCGACGCGTTTGCCGATGGCTTCCTGCGGCGTTTTCCAGCCAAAGTCCTTAACGGCAGCTTCGTTCAGAATAAACCGGTAGCTGTTCAGCGTATCAGCTTTCGGGTCGCCGGCGCGGGTCATGTCCTGTTCGGTCAGGTCTGTACCGGCAACGATCTGTAAACCGGTAGTCTTCACGAACCCTTCATCAACGGGCAGGCCGGTAATCATGCGGTAGGTGTTTTCGGGCATATCGGCCCGGCGCATGCCGTAACCGCCATTGACAAACGTTGGCGATTCATAGACAAACGACACATATTCAACCCCGCTTAGCCCGGTTAGTTGTTGTTTGACGGCGGCAATCTGTCCGTTTACCTGCCGGTTGGCCGGCAGAATGAGTACGTGTTCCTTGTTGTAGCCAAGGTTTTTCGCCTGAATAAACGACAACTGCCGTTTCACCACCAGTGTGCTGACAATCAGAAAGGCCGTGATGGCAAACTGGAAAACGATCAGTGACTGCCGGAACCGGCTGGCCGATTGTCCTTTTTGGTGTCCTTTGAGCACCTGAACCGGTCTGTACCGGGTCAGCACCAGCGCAGGGTAACTCCCTGCAATCAGGCTCACGAGTACGCCCAATGCCAGCAGCATCAGGAGATTCCGTGGATCCAGCCAGACCGCCGCTGAAAACTGGCGGTCGGTGAGGGTGTTGAAAAAAGGAAGCAGTAAATAGCTGAGCAGCCAGCCGATGAGCAGCGCCGTAAACGTTACCAGCAACGATTCGCCCATAAACTGACCGAAAAGCTGTTGCTGCATGGCCCCCATTACTTTCCGGACACCTACCTCCTGCGCCCGTTCAACGGCGCGGGCTGAGGCCAGGTTGATGTAGTTGACGCAGGCAATGACCAGAATCAGCAGGGCAATGGAGCCGAAAATGTAAATGTAGGTTATGTTACCTGCTGGCTCAAATACGCCGGAAACGGCCGAATGCAGGTGCACCTCCGGCATGGGTTCCAGAAAATAGGTCAGGTAGTTTTTACCCGTCATCTCGGTTTCGGCCGATTTGGTGCGCATATAAGCCGGAATTTTGGCTTGCAGGCTCCGGATTGATTCCGGCGTACGCAGCAGCAGGTACGACGCGTAGTTGGCAGACCACCACTGCTCGGTTTTGGCTTCTCCGAGCGAGGTAAAGGAAGCCAGCATGTCGTATTTAATCTGTGAATTCGGCGGACAGTCGGCTACCACACCCGTAACCATAAAGTCCTTGTCTAACCCGATCCGCAGGGTTTTGCCCACCGGATTCCGGTCGCCGAAGTATTTTTTTGCCGCTGATGCCGACAACACGAGCTGGTTGGGCGCTGCCAGTGCTTTGGCAGGGTCTCCCTTCAGCAGCGGAAAGGAAAAAAGGTGGAAGAACGCCGAGTCGGCATACACAAAGCGTTTCTCCCGGAAACGAATGGATTGATTCGAAACGACAGCCTGGCCGCTAAGCATCCGGACACCCGATTCGACTTCGGGAAACGACCGGCCAAAATCGGGGACGACTTTAGTGCCGGTAACGCCATACTGCCCGACCTGTCCGTCCATGCTGTACTCCATCGTAACGCGGGCAATCCGGCCGGCTTTGGTATGGAAGGTATCGTAGCTGACCTCCTGCGAAATGTAGAGGAACAGCAGCAGACACGATGCCAGCCCGACGGCCAGCCCAACGATGGTGATGAGCGAGAACGATCTGTGGCGCAGCAGCGTACGGAAAGCGATGGTCAGGTAGTTCCGGATCATGTGAATGCCTTAAACGTGGAAGTTTTCAGTGACGACTTTACCATCGAACAGGTTCACGATGCGGTGCGCGAAACCGGCGTCGTAAGGCGAGTGCGTTACCATGATGATGGTCGTTCCTTCGTCGTTGAGCTGGTTGAGCAGTTTCATTACTTCTTCGCCGTTGGCTGAGTCGAGGTTACCGGTAGGTTCATCGGCCAGGATCAGTTTCGGCTTGGCGACCACGGCGCGGGCGATGGCCGTACGCTGCTGCTGACCACCCGAGAGCTGTTGCGGGAAGTGATTCCGGCGGTGCATGATGTTCATGCGGGTGAGGGTTTCTTCCACGCGGATTTTCCGTTCGTCGGCCGGCGTTTTCAGGTACAGCAAAGGCAGCTCCACGTTTTCATAAACCGTCAGTTCGTCGATAAGGTTAAAGCTCTGGAACACAAACCCGATCGAGCCTTTCCGCAGCTGGGCACGCTGGCGCTCCGACATTTTCGACACCTCGGTGCCATAGAAGTGGTATTCGCCGCCGCTCGGGTTGTCGAGCAGGCCGAGGATGTTGAGCAGCGTGGATTTACCGCAACCGGACGGGCCCATGATGGCCACAAACTCGCCATCCTGTACATCCATTGAAATGCCGTTGAGGGCTGTGGTTTCCACCTCTTCCGTAGCGAAAAGCTTTTGTAGGTTTACTGTTTTGATCATGGTTTCTGGTTCTTTTCTTATATGCCTATGTGGTAATCAACTTCTTAAAACTCAAGTACCTCATTATTGCCGAAGTTCTCGTAGCTGCTGGTAATCACCTGCTCGCCGGGCTGAAGACCTTCCAGTACTTCATAGAACTCAGGGTTTTTGCGGCCCAGTGTGATGTTACGCTTCACGGCGCGTTTGCCCGAATTGTCCAGGACATACACCCAGTTCCCGCCCGTGTCGGAGAAGAAACCGCCGACCGGCAGCAGGGTTGCCTTGGCTGCTTTACCCAATTCCAGCTGCAGCGGTGAGGACTGACCGCGTTTGATGCCGGCCGGTGTGCCTGAGGCAAAGATCATGTCTACTTCGAACCGTCCGTTTTTCACTTCCGGATACACGCGGGAAATTTCCAGTTCGTTTTTCTTGCCGTTGAACTCAAACGATCCTTTCAGGCCCACAAAGATGCGGCTAATGTAGTGCTCGTCGATGCCGACGCGCATTTTGAAACCATCCATGTCGTCGATCTGACCGATGTTCTGGCCCTGGTTGATGTTGGAACCAACTTCTACGTCAACGCTCGACAGCTGACCCGATACCGGTGCTTTTACCACGAGGTTTTCCAGCGTCTGCTGCCACAGGGCTACGTTGCGTTGGGTGCGGCCCAGCGTACCTTCCAGCTGTTTGATCTGGAGATTGGCGTTTTCTTCCTGGTATTTCTGAGATTCAACCTCAATTTTCCGTTGCTCAACCAGCCGGTCATAGGCCCGTTTCGCTTTCAGGTATTCTTCTTCCGACACCACTTTGTCTTTAAACATGCGGAGCTGGCGGTCATAGGTATCTTTGGCCTGATCGAGCTGGTAGTCCAGTTCGGCCAGTGACTTGCGGAGGGCAAAACGTTCTACCCGTAAGCGCTGCCGCGTATTCTGGAGGTCATTGACCAGTCGGTTGGCCTCCGTTTCTGATTGCAGGAAGTTCAGTTTCAGGTTCTGGTTTTCGAGGCGCAGAATGATGTCGCCTTTCTTAACCATGCTGCCGCCTTCAACCATTTTCTGGGTCACATACCCGCCGACGATGGCATCGAGCCGGATGGTTTTCAGCGGTTGTACGACGCCCGTTACGGCAATAAAATCTTCGAATGGCCCCGTAGAGACCGTTGAAACGGTGAGTTTATCGCGTTCGACGTTCAGCTTCGAACGGTAATCGGCAAACAGGAAAGTATAGGCCAGCAAGCCGGAGATAACGGCGGCTCCGGCTGCAATCGCAATGCGCTGGTTTGTCCAGAATCGTTTAGGTAATACGCGGTCCATGTGCTTAAAGATTGTAAGAGATGAAGAGCGGTGGCGCCTTTTACAGCTCTAACGTATTAAAAATCGTTGAACAGTAATAGCCAAGGAACGTGCCAGAATGGTAATGCGGCTGATGGTCAGTATGTTAGCCTGAAAGCGTGCCAACGCCATGTCCGATTACGGACAAAACCCGTCCAGTGGCGGACAAAAGGACCCGGAGTCGTAAAATAGCGCTGTTCGTGCAGACACGGACATTTAGGCGGCCGCGTCCTAATTATCAGCGTGTTGGCTCACAGGAAACCGCCTTGCGCTCTCTAACCACTCTGAAAGTAAGTACCTGCGGAATCATTTTTGCTGATTATCTTTAGCGTCGCCAGCCTGTCCGGAGTCATAAACCGGACACGTACGGCCTTCTGAACAATAATGAATCCCATAGGCTATCCTCCGGCGGGGAGGCGATAACACAACCACATGAGCAAACTTCTCATCATTGACGACGATCCCGATGTATTAATGGCTGCGCGGCTGTTGCTGAAACGCCATTTCGGTCATGTTGATATTGAAAAAAATCCGGAACGCATTCCTTTTCTGATTAATAACGGGCAGTACGATGTTATTCTGCTCGACATGAACTTTGAGCGGGACGTGAGCAGCGGCCGTGAAGGGTTTCTCTGGCTCGACCGGATTCTGGACATCGACCCGATGGCTACCGTGATCCTGATTACGGCCTACGGTGATGTCGAAATGGCTGTTCGTGCCATCAAGCTGGGGGCAACCGATTTTGTGCTGAAACCCTGGGAAAATACAAAGCTGCTGGCGACCATCGAAGCGGCCCTGGCCAAGAGTGCCAAAGCCGCCGAAGCGTCGGGACGGCCAAAGGCGGGAGGCGATGCGGCAAAGAAAGGAGCCGTGAAAAGCGCTGCCCCGGCCGGAACCATACTGATTGGCAGCAGCCCGGCCATGCGGCAGGTCTTTGCTACGATTGATCAGGTGGCCGGTACTGATGCCAACGTGCTGATTCTGGGCGAAAACGGGACCGGTAAAGATGTGATTGCCCGCGAAATTCACCGGCGTTCGCACCGGTCCGATAAGCCGTTTGTCAGCGTCGACATCGGCGCCCTGAGCGAATCGCTGTTTGAAAGTGAACTGTTCGGCCACGTAAAAGGTGCCTTTACTGACGCCCGTGATGACCGCGCAGGCCGTTTTGAAGAGGCCCATACTGGTACGATTTTCCTGGACGAAATCGGCAATATTTCCCTGCCGCAACAGGCCCGTTTGCTGACCATTTTGCAACAGCGTAACGTCACGCGGGTCGGTTCCAATAAACCCAAAGCGGTGGATGTGCGGTTAATCTGTGCGACCAACTCGGATGTCTACGGGCGGGTTGCCGACCGGTCGTTCCGGCAGGATTTACTGTACCGGATCAATACGATTGAGTTGCGGTTGCCGCCGTTGCGGGAGCGGGTTGAGGACATCGTTCCGCTGGCCGAGCACTTTATGAAGCAGTACCGGCAGCAGTATAACCGGCGGATTATGGGGCTGAGTCCGGCACTTGTGCGTCAGATGCAGCAGTATGCATGGCCGGGCAACGTGCGGGAGTTGCAGCATGCCGTGGAGCGGGCCGTGATTCTGGCGCAGGGCACCGAGCTGGAACCGGCAAACTTTTCCCTGGTCCAGTCGCCGCTGCAACCGACTACGACGGCCGCTGAGTCGCTGCACATCGAAGACATGGAGAAGCAGATGATTCAGCACGCGATGCAGAAATACCAGGGCAATATTACAGACGTGTCCCGTGAGCTGGGTCTGTCGCGTCAGGCGCTGTACCGGCGGCTGGAAAAGTATGGATTGTAAGGCGGCTATTTTTTTAAACTCGTTCGGATGAATCGTTTTTCCATTGGTATTTCCTGGCGGATTGCCCTGATTGTGTTGTCGGCGTGGGCCGTCGGGTACCTGTGGCTGGACCGGCAGCAACCGTTTCTGACCCTGCCGCTTTTTATCGCCCTGATCTCGACCTATGTCAGTCTGTACCGGTACGTGACGGGTATGAACCGCAAGCTGACCCGGTTTCTGGAATCGGTACAATACTCTGATTTCGCCGTTTCGTTCAAGGCTGACGATAAGCTGGGGGAGAGCTTCCAGGCGCTGAACCAGCAGTTTAATGAAGTGCTCGAAGCCTTCCGGCAGGCACGGGCCGAAAATGAAGCGAACCTGCACTACCTCAACACCATTGTCCAGCACGTAAGCGTCGGCCTGCTGACGTTCGATGCGGCCGGTAAGGTAGAACTGGTCAATCCGGCGGCGTTGCGGCTGCTGGAGGTGTACCGGCTGCGGCAACTCTCTGACCTGCAACAGGCCCACCCGCAACTGCTGAACATCCTGCACTCCACCGAAACGTCGGCGCCGGTCATGTACCAGATGGTCAACGGGTCGGAGGTATCGGTGCGGTGCGCTAATGTACGGCTGCGCGGCCGGCTGGTCACGGTGGTGTCGCTGCAAAACATCCGGACCGAGCTGCAGCGGCGCGAACTGGACGCATGGCAAAACCTGACGAAGGTGCTGCGCCACGAAATCATGAACTCACTGACGCCGGTGGTCTCGCTGACGGGCACCATGCGCGACATTCTCGACAACGACCTGGCGCCGCACGTACAGGCGATGGAAGCCGTTAACGGAGAAACGGAGGATACCGGCGGCTACAAGGTAAGCGATGCGGTTTCGGATCTCGGGGATGCCCTGATTACGATCGAAAACCGGGGCCGGAACCTTATGCGGTTTGTGGAGGCCTACCGGCATTTCACGACCATTCCGCAGCCGCAGTTTGCCGATGTGCAGGTGGTGGACGTGTTCCGCCATATCGGGCAGCTGGTTCAGGCAGATATTCAGCCGAAAGGGGTAAAACTGACCATTACCCTGCCGTCGGCAAATATGGTGGTCCGTGCGGATGCCGGGCAGATTGAGATGGTCCTGATTAACCTGTTGCGGAATGCGGTCGAGAGTCTGGATAACCGGCCAAACCCTCAGATTGAGGTTAATGCCGTCATGGAGGGGCCGCGTATTCACCTGAATGTACGCGACAATGGCCCGGGCATCGAACCCGAAGCGCTGGAGCAGATTTTTATTCCGTTCTACACGACTAAAAAGACCGGCAGCGGCATTGGTCTGAGCCTGTCGCGCCAGATTATGCAGCTCCACGGCGGCCAGCTTACCGTCGAATCCAAACCCGGTGACGGTAGTTTATTTACCCTTATCTTCTGAGACTATGATTAGTATGATTGAATGATGACTATGATTAAAAGATAATAATGATACAAATCGTTTTAATCATAGTCATCACTCAATCATTCCAATCATAGTCATCATTCAATCACATGAATCATAGTCGTCATAGTATTTTGTCCAGCGTAATCGGCAGTTCGCGGATGCGTTTGCCGGTGGCGTGGAAGACGGCGTTGGCGATGGCGGCCGGCATACCAACGATCCCGATTTCGCCCAGTCCCTTCACACCGAGCGGATTGACGATTTCGTCGTGCTCTTCGACAAAAATCACGTCCAGATCGTGAATATCGGCGTTGACCGGCACGTGGTACTCGGCCAGGCTGTGGTTCATAAACCGGCCGATGCTGTGATCCATCACCGATTCTTCTTCCAGTGCCTTGCTGATGCCCCACACCATGCCACCGATGATTTGTGACCGTGCCGTTTTCGGGTTCAGAATTTTTCCCCCCGCAATGGCACTGACTGCCCGCGTTACGCGGATCGTCCCTAAATCCTCGTCTACCATCACTTCCACAAACACCGCCGAATGCGCTGCCCGTGCATAATTCTTCTGCTTCATCATCGCAGGGAGTGACGTTGACTTCTGCCACACCGCCGCCCCGCCGTTCTGGTCAACGGCCTGTTGCAGCGAGACCGCCGCCACCGGGTTTTGTTTCAGCCGGATGTGCTTGTCCGCAAACTCTACGTCTTCCCACTTCGCTTTGGCCAGGGGTGAACCCGGAACTTTCTGCGCCAGCTTAAACAGTTTTTTGCCTAGCTCTTCGCACACGACCTTAACCGCCGAACCCACCGTGGCTGCTGTCCATGAACCGCCTTCGATCGGAGCGAGTGGCATGTCGCTGTCGCCGAGTTTAAACATGACATCTTCGATTGGCATACCCAGTGTGTCGGCCGCAATCTGTGTCATGATGGTGTAGGTACCGGTGCCGATGTCAGCCGTGGCCGACGTAACCCGCAGCTTGCCGTTGACGGTCAATACTGCTTCGGCGCGGGCGGGCATTTGATTGGCATCCCACATGCCGGTGCTCATGCCCCAGCCAATAAGGTTGCGGCCGTCGCGCATCGACCCCGGCTGTGGATTTCGCTTCGCCCAGCCAAAGCGCTCGGCTCCCTGTCGAAAACACTCGCGCAACTCCTTACTGGAGAAGGGTTTATCTTCAGCCATATTGCGGTCCGAATAATTGATGAGCCGGAGTTCAAGCGGATCAATACCCAGTTCATACGCCATTTCATCAATCGCCGTTTCGATGGCCGGTACGCCCGTGACGCCGCCCGGCGCACGCATGTCGAGGGGCGTAAAGACATCGAGTGGTACAATCTTGTAGTCAAGCGTTACGTTCTCTGCCGGATAAATCATCGGCGACCAGGTCGGGACAATTTCCGTGTAGTCTTCAAACTGCGAGGTTTCACCGACCGCATCGTGGTAAATCGCGTTGATTTTCCCGGTACTATCGGCACCGAGGGCAATGTTCTGGATCGTGGCCGGGCGGTGCCCGAACGTAAACATCTGCTGACGGGTGAGCGTAACCCGTACCGACCGCTTCAGCTCGCGGGCGGCCATAACCGCCAGAAACAGCTGATACTGTGGCCGCAATCCCGATCCGAAGGCACCACCGACAAAGGGCGAAATTACCCGTACATCGCTGAACGACATATTAAACGCCTGTGTGACATACAACTGGCTGTTCTGAGCACCCTGCGTTTTGTCGTAGATCGTCAGCTTATCATCTTTTTCATAAACCACCGTACTCGCAAACATCTCCATCGGATTGTGGTGTTCCGGCGAATGGCTGTAACGGCCTTCTACTTTCGCGGATGAAGCAGCATACACCTCATCAAAATTCCCGCGCGGCTTTGGCGGTGGCGGCTTCAGCAGGCTGGCCAGCCCTGATTTAGGCTTACGGGCCCGATGCAGGTTGGTATCGAGGTTGGTTTCGTGGGGAGCTTCGCGGTAATCGACCCGGATCAGCGACGCCGCATAGCGTGCCAGTTCAAACGTTTCGGCAACAACCAGCGCAATCGGCTGACCGCTATAACTGATTTTATTGTCGCGCAACGGCCGGAAAGGTGAACCCGGCGGAGCATCCTGATCCTTATAACTCATGTCGAGCCACGCGATTTTCGGGCGGTTTTCGTGGGTTATAACCGATAAAACGCCGGGCAGGCTCAGGGCTTCGCTGGTATCGATATGCGTAATCCGGCCTTTGGTAATCGTACTTGATACCACGTAGCCATAAGCCAGATCGGGCGCATCGAACTCGGCGGCATATTTTGCCTTACCGGTCACCTTGGCCACGCCGTCGACACGGCTGAGGGGTTTTCCAATGTAGTTGCTCATAAAATGTCTTCCTGGTTATAGGCGTCATCCGCCTGTGTCGAACCTGCATAAGCCAGCTCCAGCGCCCGGACAATGGCCCGTTTGGCCAGCTCAATCTTGAACGTGTTGTTGCCGTAGCCCTGCGCACCGTCCAGCAACTGCTCAGCAACCTGCCGGAACAGCGTTTCACCGGCGGTTTTACCGGTCAGGAGCGCTTCTGCCGCCGGATTCCGCCACGGTTTATGGGCCACGCCACCCAGTGCAATGCGGGCTTCTGCAATCTGACCACCTTCATCAAGACGCAGCGCCACCGCCACCGAAACCAGCGCAAAGGCATAGGACGCCCGGTCGCGGAGTTTCAGATAGGTATAATGGGTGTTGAAGTGTTCCTGCGGCAGGTCAATGGCCGTCACCAGTTCGTCGGGTTCGATGGTGTTATCCCGTTGGGGTTCGTCGCCGGGCAGGCGGTGAAAATCAGCAATCGGTACCGTCCGTTCGCCGTTCGGCCCCGACACACGGACTACGGCATCGAGGGCCCGGAGCGCCACGCACATGTCCGACGGGTGGGTAGCAATGCACTGCGGCGTATCACCCGATGAGGCCGTGCCCAGAATGGCATGGATGCGGTTGTAGCCGGTCAGTGCCCCGCATCCTGAGCCGGGCTCCCGCTTATTGCAGGGCGTTGCGGTATCGTAAAAATAATAGCAGCGGGTCCGCTGAAAGAGGTTGCCGCCGTTGGTCGCCATGTTCCGGAGTTGCGGAGAGGCGCCGGCCAGAATCGCCATCGACAGCAGCGGATAGTTTTTTTTGACCAGCTCGTGGTAGGCCGTATCCGCATTGGTAACCAGTGCGCCCAGACGCAGACCACCTTCCGGCAGTTCGTCAATGAAGCCCGGCGGCAGGTGGTTAATGTCGATCAGGTGGTGCGGATGTTCAACATTTTCCTTCATCAGGTCGAGCAGATTGGTGCCGCCGGCGATGAATTTTGCCTGTTTTTGTCCTGAAATTTCGCTGACCGCAGCGTTTACGTTGTCGGGGCGGCTGTAGGAGAAGCTGTTCATGGGCTATGCGTTTTTAGGGGTTTGCTGCATGACCTCCTGAATCGCATCCGTGATGTGCGGATAGGCACCGCACCGGCAGATGTTGCCGCTCATGAGTTCCTGTATATCGGATCTGGATTTCGCATGGCCTTCGTTCATCAGCCCGACAGCCGAGCAGATTTGTCCCGGTGTGCAGTAGCCGCACTGGTAGGCATCGTGTTCGATAAAGGCGCGCTGCATCGGATGCAGGTTTTCCGGATTGGCCGGATCGCCGGTGGCCAGGCCTTCGATCGTCTGAATGTCGTCGCCCTCTTTCATGACGGCCAGCGTCAGGCACGAGTTAATGCGTTTGCCGTTGACGAGCACCGTACAGGCACCACACTGGCCATGATCGCATCCTTTTTTTGTGCCGGTCAGGTGCGCATACTCGCGCAGGGCATCCAGCAGCGATGTCCAGGGCGCCAGCTGAAGCTGATGCGGCGTCCCGTTGATCGTCAGCGTGACGGGTTGTGTGGGAACCAGTCGGGGTGCCGGACGTGTAACCGGTTGTTTGGGAAGTGTCGTTTGCATAAAAGTCCACTGTTTTTGTAGATAAAGACAAAACAGCGGACTTCCGGAGATGTTTTTAAATGTTATTCAGGCGGTAAGTATAGTCTCTGAACAGGGCTAGACTTCGCGTTTCCAGACGATGTAATCGGTGGCTGGCACGTCGTCGCGGACGGTTTTCAGCAGTTGAATTACCTGCCCGCGGTGGTAAGCCGAGTGGTTGCCAAGGTGCAGCAGAATATCCTGCATGGTATTCTGAAACGGGCCGTCGCCTTGCAGATTCCGGTACGTAACGACGGTAATCAGCTCTTCGTTGGTCAGGTTAACCAGCCAGTTTGTATAATTCGTGTAGTATTTTTCGGCCAGGTGCCGCAGCGACGTAACGGGCGTCTGCGGCCACGATACACCCGGCTCGGGGTTGTTTGTTATGCGGTTAAACCAGACATCCTGCGCGCCCAGAATATGGGCCATGAGCGTTAGCGCTTTTTCCGGCGGATTTCCGGTTGTTTCCAGTACCCCGATCACCCGCTGATTGGCCCAGTACTCATAGGCCATCAGATTCAGAATTACATTTTTCATATTTTTTTTTGATGCCGGATGTTCTGGATATTAGAGAACCATCCAGAACTATCAGAACCATCAGTACTAAAAAACTCCCATCTGCTTAAATTCCCCGCTTAATACCCTGATACAGCGCTTCAACCACATTAGTACGCACGTTCAGCTCACTGATTTTGTTGTTGTTACGGGTTGGATAGACGCGGTTCGACAGAAATACATAGCTGATGCCGTAATCAGGGTCAATCCAGGTGAATGTACCCGTAAAGCCCGAGTGACCATAGCTCGACGGACTGGCCGAACGCGGCGCATTGCCGCTGAATTTAAACGTCGGTTTATCAAAACCCAGGCCACGGCGGCTGCCCTGCTCAGGGAACTGGTAGCGTGTAAACTGCGTCACCACATCGGCGCTCAGGAACTGTTCGCCGCCGTAATTACCCTTCCGGCGGTACATTTCAACCAGTTTCATCAGGTCATTTGCCGATCCGAACAAACCGGCGTGGCCCGATAAACCGTCCAGCATGGCGGCACCCTCATCGTGTACGCGCCCCCAGATCAGCGACTTGCGGAACAAAGAATCGTATTCGGTTGGTACAATGCGGTCGAGGGCGTAGAACCGGCGCGGATTGAAGGTCAGCGTCGTGGCGCCTAGTGGCCGGTAGAACGTATCTTTAATAAAGTCTTCGAAGTCAACACCGGTTTGGCGCTTCACGATTTTCGGGTAGAGGTAGAACGACAAATCGCTGTAGATATATTCTTTTTTAGCGTTCAGCGGCGAGTCCCGGATTTCGTCGTAAATGTGCTCAGGGTATCTGCGGTACTCAAACAGACTGTCGGTGACGGCAATCGGGTAGCGGCGGCTTTTTTCGTCGTCTAGGGTCTTAGGCTTAAACGTACCGTCGGGGTTAACGGTTTCGCGCCAGAACGGAATCCATGCCTTTAACCGCGCCTGATGCGTCAGCACATCCCGCCAGACAATAGCTGCCTTGTTCGATTTGGCATAACCAGGCATGTAGTCGGCCATCGTGGCGTCAACGTTGAATTTGCCCATGTCAACCAGCTTCATCAGCGCCGGTGTCGATGTGCTGATCTTGGTTACCGAGGCCATATCAAACAGGTCGTCGAGGCGGACAGGCCGCGGGGCTACGCCGTAGGTGTTATCGTAGGTAATAGAGCCATAGGCTTTCCGCAGGATCACTTTGCCGTCTTTAGCCATCTGCACCACGCAGCCCGGCATGGCTTTCTGCTGAAGGGCATAGTTTACAATCGAGTCAACGCGGGCGGTCAGGTAGGCCGACGAAATGCCGACTTCTTCCGGAATGGTGTATTTCAACCGGCCAAGCGACGGCGTCGGAATGCTTTGTCCGTAGGTAAACTGCTTGTTGACTGTCACCGGCAAATGACCAACCGCGCCGAATGCCCCGAAAATCAGCTGTGCCGACAATTCTTCGGTGAAGTTCGTCAGCTGGTACGACATCACAACGGCCCGTGCCTGTTCGATGTCCGGCAGTTTATCCAGCACATACGGGTTTCCGAAAACGGTCATTACGGCTTTACCGGTAGCTGCCAGTTCGGCAACAAGGGCGGCCGTTTTGAGCTGCATGCCGTAGCGCGCACCCGGACGGATATTGTTCAGGTGAACACCGACCAGCAGGAGGTTGTAGTTTTTCAGCTGCTCACGAATGCGCGTCAGCGTCGTGTCGGCCATGCCGCTGGTGATGTTAAAGTGATCGACCTGCGTGTAGTTGCCGAGCATCTGCTGGAAGGCAGTCGGGGTGGCGGCTTCGAGCGAAACCGATGCAATTCTCAGCGTATCGAGTTGCTGAAGCGGTAGCAGGTTACCGTCGTTTTTCAGAATTGTAATGCTGTTTTCAGTCAGCTGGCGGTTGACCAGTTCCGAAAACGGCTGGTTCAGGTCGCGGACCAAATTGTCGAGCACGACCGGCTTATACTGGCTCAGACCGGCATAGGCTTTGGCCAGCAGCATTTTCCGGCAACGCGTGTCGATTGACTCCTGAGTGATGCGGCCTTCAGCAATGGCTTTTTTGACCTCAGCAATGGCCAGCGGCACGTTTTCGGTGAACTCCAGCACATCCATACCGGCTTCCAGTCCATAGCGGTCGGCCTGACCAGACGGGAAGTACTTCGTCAATCCTTTCATGTTCATGGCGTCTGAAAAGACGAGGCCCTGGAAGCTAAGCTCATTTTTGAGCAGGTTGGTAATGATATTGGGTGACAGGGTCGACGGGCGGTTCGGCGTAGGATCGAGGGCCGGAACGCTCAGGTGCGCGACCATCACGCCCGAAGCACCGGCGTTGATCAGCTCGCGGAAGGGATACAGCTCCAGCGTATCGAGCTGCTGGCGGGTTTTATTAATCAGCGGCAAGTCGTAATGCGAGTCCGTGCCCGTATCACCGTGACCCGGGAAGTGTTTAAGACTGGTCAGCAAGCCTTCCGACTGCATCCCGCGCATGTATTGCAGGGCCTTGCGGGCCACTTCGTATTTATTTTCCCCGAACGACCGGAAATTGATCACCGGATTATTCGGATTGTTGTTAACATCGGCTACCGGTGCAAAATTCACGTGGATACCCATCCGGCGGCATTGGCGGGCCATGTCGGCCCCCATCTGGTAGATGAGGTTTTCGCGGTTGGCCGGAAGCGCACCGAGGGTCATCTGATACGGATATCGGACGGTACTGTCCAGACGCATGGCCAGACCCCATTCGCCATCAATGGCGATCAGGAGCGGCACCTGCGACATGGCCTGGAGGCGGTTGTTCAGTTTGGCCTGCCGGACCGGACCACCCTGGAAGAACACCACACCGCCAACTTTATAGTCGTGGACCAGCATTGTCAGCGAGTCTTCATAGCTGCGGCTGCGGTTGGAATAACCGGCCACCATGATGAGCTGGGCAATGCGTTCGTCAGGGGTAAGGGCGTTAAAAACAGAGTCAACCCAGCGGAGGGCTTTATCGTTCGGAATTGTACGCAGAAAGGAAGGGGTAACCTGGGCGTTAAGTACGGTTGTTGAGACGGTTAGCAGGCAGACAGCCAGCCAGCGTTGGAAGCGTAGGGTCATACAATTAGACATAGAGAATCCCAAAGTTAATGAAATCGGCCAATTCTGCTAATCAACACTTATTATGTGTCAGGTATACATGACAGGCCACGGTGAAAATAACCACAACTAACGTAAAAAAAAGTTAAAAGGCCGTGCAACGTCGGGTGTCTATATTTCGTAATAATAGACAGATGCAGATCGCAGCTAACCATCGTACTTACTGATCTAATCTGTCTTATTGAATCATGGAACAAATGACGCGTGTAGAGTTTCTGAAATCGATGGGCTTTAAAGGGGCAGCCCTGATGGCTTTATTAACATCGTGTGTGCGGGAGGAGGATACCTATGTGGATGCTATTACCATAGGCGGGACAACAACACCAACGTCAACCTCAACATCGTCGTCGACTACGTCGGCACCCGTCTCATCGTCAACGTCCTCGTCAACAACCTCAACGCCGTCGACAACGACTGGCGGGGTTGACCCGACGACGATTACCAATTACAAACTGAAGATTGACCTGACAGCCTCATCGAGTGCTAACCTCAAAAAAGTGGGTGGCTACATTGTGTCGGGCGGTATTGTGGTAGCACAGTCGAGCGCAGGGGTGTATGTAGCGGCTACGCAGACCTGTACGCACGAACCGAAAAAACAGGTGATCTACAGCAGCGGCGAGTTTTACTGCACGGCGCATGGTGCGCGCTTTTCGGTGACCGGCCAGGGGCTGAACAGCCTCGGCTCAAGAGGCCTGACGGTCTACAAAACAGCGTCTAACGGTTCTATTGTTGTTGTCTATTAATCGGAAAACCAACGTAACTCCACATGAAAATGCTGACTATTTTGCTGACTACGTTCCTGCTGAGCGTATCGGCTGACTGGGGCCTTGATTTTGACAAAGCGAAGAGCGAAGCGTCGCAAGGGCACAAATACATTCTGCTGAACTTTTCAGGTTCAGACTGGTGCGCACCCTGTATCAAACTGAAAAAGGACATTTTTGAAGCCGATGCCTTTAAAGCTTACGCGGCTGACCACCTGGTATTGGTGCGGGCTGATTTTCCCCGTTCTAAAAAAAATCAGCCTGATAAAGCCCAAATGGCTCGTAATGAAGCACTGGCTGAGACGTATAATACCCAGGGTAAGTTTCCGCTGACGTTACTGCTGGATGCCAACGGGAAAGTAGTAAAGGTTTGGGATGGCTACGTTAATGAAACGCCGGACGCATTTGTAAAGGAACTGGATGGAGCTACCCACCCTGCAAACTGATCTGTCCGGACTGATTCATCAGAAAGTCCTGCGGCTGATGGGTAACCGGTTCGAAATCAGTGTGGTGGCTGCCGATAGTCAGTGGGCTGAGAAACAAATTGATGCGTCCATCGGTGAGATCAGACGCATTGAGGCACTGCTGACAACCTTCCGTGAAGATAGTCAGACGGCACTGATTAACCGGCAGGCAGGGATTGCACCCGTACGGGTAGACCGGGAAGTGTTCGGGCTGATCCAGCGGTCGCTCCGGCTGTCAGCGCTGACGCAGGGTGCTTTTGACATCACCTATGGCTCCATCGACAAACGCCTCTGGAACTTCGATACGCAGCTGACGGAATTGCCTGATCCGGCAACTGCCCGCAAGCTCGTCCGGCTGATTAATTACCGCAACGTGATCCTGAACGAAGCGGAGCAATCGGTTCTTCTGCGGGAACCCGGTATGCGCATCGGCTTCGGGGGGATCGGGAAAGGGTATGCCGCCGAAATGGCCCGGCAACTGCTGCGATCAGCGGGCGTGGCCAGCGGCGTGGTCAACGCCGCCGGTGACCTGACGACCTGGGGCATGCAGCCCGACGGCAAACCCTGGACCATCGGAATTGCCAATCCGAATGCCCGCAACGAAGCGTTCTCGTACATGAACATCAGCGATCTCGCGGTAGCCACGTCGGGAAACTATGAGAAATATGCCCTCATCAACGGAAAGCGCTATTCGCATACCATTGATCCGAAAACCGGTTTGCCCGTGACGGGCATCAAAAGCGTAACCATTATTTGTCCGAATGCCGAAATTGCGGATGCGATGGCAACACCGGTGATGGTGATGGGCGTTCGGGCGGGCCTGAACCTGATTAACCAGATTCGCGGGCTGGCCTGTGTGATTGTCGATGATCAGGATCGGGTCTATACATCGGCCAACATAACTATTGATTCGTAACGAACTCCCCTATGAATTATTCAAAAAAAGCAGCGGCCTTTGCCGGTCTGGGATTATTGTTTAGTCTGGCGTCGTGCGTGCCGGTTAAAGAATACCAGAAAAACCGCATCAACGACTCAGAAATGGAACTGGCCGGCCGCAAGTCGGAAAAGTTCGAAACAAACTTCTACCTGTACCGCGAGGGCGCGGCAGGGGCCAATGGTGGCAAGAGTGGCGGAGGTTGTGGTTGTAACTAAGCAAAGCAGCAGATGAAAAAACTTACCGTAACCGTTGGCTTATTGCTTAGCCTGTTTACTGCCCGCGGGCAGGGACAGCAGCAGGCACAGAATACGTCCTATACATCCAGAAAACTGAAACTGGAAGAAATTAACCTTGTCTCAAGCTATTATGAGCAGGATGGCAACCGCTCAGCCGTAACGGGCGGGATTGGTACCGAAAAACTGACTGATTATGCCAACTCGCTCGAAGTCAGGCTGTCGTTCCGGGATAAGCGCAACCGCCTGCATACCATCAATGCCGACGGAACAATTGATTATTACACGTCTGCTTCGTCGGATAATATTGACCCTCGGACTATTTCGTCGGCCTCCATGTCGGATATTCACCGGTATGGGACGCTGTCGTGGAGTGTGAAGGATGAAGTGACTAACAGTACAGCCGGTGTCAGCGGCTACTTCTCAAAGGAGTATGATTACGTTTCCCGCGGTATTACATTCAGCATGGCACAAGGCTCGCGGGATAATAACCGGGAAGTGAGCCTGAAAGCCGGTGCTTTTTTTGATACCTGGTCAGCTATTTTACCGGCCGAGCTCCGGTCGGTAACCTATGGCTCGGGATCCAGAAATGACTTTGCACCAATTGCCTACAAACCGAGAAATTCTTACAATGCGTCACTTTCGGTATCGCAGGTGATCAATAAGCGGTTGCAGATGCTGGTTACCGTTGAACCGTCGTTTCAGGAAGGCTTACTGAGTACGCCATATCACCGGGTCTATTTTACGGATGGTTCGGAGCGGGTGGAAAAGCTGCCCGGTAACCGGATGAAGCTGCCGATCGGGATGCGGGCCAGTTACTTTCTCGGTGATAAAACGATCCTGCGCTTTTTCTACCGCTATTATGTAGACAGCTGGGGAATGACGGCTCACACCGCCAGTCTTGAGGTGCCGATTAAGTTTACTTCGTTTATTTCACTCAGTCCGTTCTACCGGTTTAATACCCAGACGGCGGTCCGGTATTTTGCGCCCTATGCCAAACACCTGGCCACGAGCCAGTACTACACCAGCGACTATGACGTTTCCGGGTTCGACAGTCATTTTGTCGGTACCGGCCTGCGGCTGGCTCCTCCGGGCGGTGTGCTGGGGATCAAACACCTGAACGCCATCGAACTTCGCTACGGTCACTACTACCGCACCACGACCATGGTGTCGAATATCGTGACGTTGCTTATGAAGATAAAATGAGTGAAAGAGCGAGAGAGTGAAAGAGCGATCCGCCGAAGCGGCGAAAGGTGGCTGGCCCAAGATACGTATTCCGGGTTAGCCACCTTTCGCTGCGTCAGTGTATCACTCTTTCGCTCTTTAGCCGCTAAAGCGGCCGCTCTTTCACTCTTTAATCACTCTGACCGTCTGGAGGGGTTGGATCTCGTCGGAGATGCGCAGAAGGTACAGACCGGCCGGAACCTGGTTCAGGTCTACTTCCAGCTGGTTATTGCGGATGGCGGGTTCAGCGATGCTGACCGGAACGCCGCTTGCCGAGAACAGAACCACGCGTAAGGCTTTAGCTGTCGCCGTAACCGGCAGGGATACCGTTGCGAAGCGGTTAACCGGATTGGGCCACACGCGCCAGCTGGCTTCGGGCGACGTAGTAGCGGCTTCGCTGACAACCGCCTGACGACCGGCCGGAGCCCAGACACCGAAGCTTCCATTGCCCAGCGTAACATCTGTACTGGTGCCTGAACCGGTATCACCGGCCAGACGTGCCGACAGCCGGTAGCGCCCTGGCTCAACACCGCCCACACCCATTGCTAACGGGTTATAGGTCCGGAAGTTTGTATACCCGGCATACTGATTGCCGGCCGTAGCGGTTGCCCAGTTCGTTTCACCGAAATAACCGTCCAGCCGTTCCAGCTTCACCTCAACAGCTGCCGTTGCATTTACCAGCAACTGGAAGCCGTGGGTCGGCATGTCGTATTTGTAGCCAATGGCTGCCAGCCGGCCGTTTGCCGGTGCCGGCTGAGGTGTTGTTATGACATCCTGTTTCGCCGAATTGACACTGCCCGTCCCGACGCCGAATAAGCCGTTCTGCAGATCAACCTCAACCGATTGTCCATTGCTGTTATCGCCGGTTTTGCGGACCGACAGGCGGTAGCGGCCAGCTTCGACACCGGCCACGCCCATGGCGAGGGGGGCATAATAGCGGGTAACAGAATAGCCCCCAAACTCGCTGTTGGGCGTGGCCGCTGCCCAGTTCGTTTCGTTAAAGGTTCCGCCGTCGATCCGTTCGAGACGCATTTCTACGGATCCGGTCACATCGGCCAGCAAATGAAAGCCGTGGGTTGGCATGTCGTACTTGTAGCCAATGGCGCGGATAACCACGTCAGTAGCCGGATTGACCGGTAGCGGTTTATCCCAGGTTGTCGGAATGGTCGGCTGGCCGGTATCCATAACCGAAATCGTATGAATGCCGTTTTCAAGCGTCACCTCTGTGGCTACTAACGTGCTGGCATCGTTGGGTTTGCGAACCGACAGGCGGTAGCGGCCAGCTTCAACGCCGCCTACGCCCATGCCTTGCGGCGCGTAGTAACGAAAATTGTTGAAACTGAAAAATTCCTGACTCTGTGTAGCGTTGCCCCAGCTGGTTTCTCCAAAGGAAGCATCCAGCCGTTCCAGCTTCATTTCAACAGCTCCGTTGGCCTGAGCCAGTAGCTGAAAGCCGTGTGTCGGGGCATCGTATTTGTAGCCAATTCGCTGTACATACACGGTAACCGGTGGTGTGCCTGGCTGAGTAGTCGGGTCTGAGGTGGTGGTTGACGCAGGAGGGGTCGTGGTCGTTGCACTTGGCGGAGTCGTTGTTGTTGTGGCCGGCGACGTAGTGATGATACCGTCACTGTCAGCCTGAAATATGGTATTCCGGCCATCAACCAGTGTTACCTCGACCCACTGACCGGCACCGCTGTTGCCAGCCTTGCGGGCGGATAACCGGTATCTGCCCGGCTCAACGCCACCGACACCTACCGAAGCAGGGGAGTAATAGCGGCCGAAATTAAAGCTGCCGTATTCCGAATTAACCGGTGCGGTTGCCCAGTTTGTTTCGCCGAAATAACCGCCGTCGATCCGTTCCATCCGGACGTCAGTGGCACTGGTTGCGTTGATCAGCAGCGAAAAGCCGTGACTTGGTGCATCATAGCGGTAACCGATCCGGATGATAGCGGGATCCGGCTGACCGCCAATTACATTCGGTAATACCGGCTGTTCATTGCTGCCCGACGGAGCACCACCCTGTGTAATCCGGAATGCCTCGCTGGCGGTACCGGCAATGGCCGGTTGCGTTGCCACAACCCGGACCCGGTAGGTACCTGTGGGCAGATTGCCCGGTAACGGAAGCGGTAACGGATTCTGCGTGCCTGTACCGGATTCGGCTATTACGGTTCCAGTGGCAGACAGGAGTTGTGCCTTAAACTGGTTTGTGCTTTCGAACGGACCACGTTGTACGTAAGGTACCCAGATCTGTTCGCCGGAAGCGCGGTTATACGGAGTTATGTGGCCGGTGGTAATCAAGGGCGTATCGCCGCTGACACTGAACGGAGTAGACCGGTTGAAAAAGTCATCGTTCAGGCTTTGGTTCCACATCTCAGTCAGCCGGAGCAGACCGGTACCGCCAAAGTGAACATTGTCCGGCCGGTTTTCACTACCGGTCAGGATGTCGGTATAAGGGCCTTCAAAGGCATTGGGAACGATGTTGATCAGCCGGTTCTGAGCCGAAATAACGCTCTCATCCGTCTGTCCGTAGGTGTAGGTTGCCCGCGAAATAACCCAGGCCAGGTTGCCGAAGTTAAGCTGTTCCCGGCTTTTATTGATGACGTACTGAAGATTGCTGATATACTGGTCGCCGCCGCGCCCGACATCACCTTCGCCCTGGTGCCACAGGATGCCGCGCAGACCGGTCCGGGAGGCATAGTGCAGAATGGCCACGCCTAAACGCCGGTAAGGCATTCCCGACGCGTCGCCGGTACCCTCGGCCGTACGCCGCCATTGCTCACTGGTGGTGGCGGCCTGTGCCGCGCCCAGCATCAGTACCGGCACATTCAGCCGCTGAACGAGGCGCTGACCCAGCATTCCCCAGACATGCAGCGGGTTCGACGGACCAATATTAGCCCCCGTCACGGCCTGACTGAATGCAACAGGCAGCAACTGTTCATGCAGGTCGTTGTCCCGGAAATCGACGCAGGATATGCGGTCGTCGGTAGCGCCTTCCGTTGCCTGAACGCCTACTGCATTTGACTGGCCCGCCACGATAAATACTTCGCCGATGCCGACGCGGTCAACGGTACTTTCGCCGAGCAGCGTACCGTTATTCCAGACCCGGACATTGAGCTGGTACCAACCGGCCTGACCGGTTAGTGATCCCTTAAAGGCCTTGCCGGATGAGAGGAGGGGAATGTTGGCCCAGTCGGTCGTCTGACCGCCGTTAATGGCTACGAGCCGTGCTTCAGCGCGGGTGGCATTGCCGGGAGCAGTTCCGGCTACCATCACATTAGCCTGATTACTCTTATTACGCTGATAAACAATACGCGATTGAGGAGAGGCAATCTGCACTTGTGCTTTCAGTGTATGCACACTAAAGGCAAAGAGGAAAAACAATAAACAAAAATTTCTCATTAGGTTAGTCGTGCGATAACCCGAAGGATACGGCCCGGAAAAAGAGGAACGGATCTGGCTGAGCGATCAGCAGATGTATTAGCGGTAATCAGAAAAGAGGGCACTTAATACCGTCTGAAGGTCGAGGCTTACCTGCCGGCCGGTCAACGAAGTACAGAAAGAAATGGTAAACAGGATTGTTTAACTGATAGAGATTATTCGTAGCTGAAACCTGTTTTCACAACCCAACCCCACGTCCGACACACATTCATACTACACGGTTCATTTTGCGTTAAAATTGTCTTTTGTAGGACTTTTGCCTGAAGTCCGGATGTTACGGTTCTGTTTATTATTGTTGACAAAGTTAACCGGATAATTTTATTGTAGAATAATATTTGGATTAAATTTCCAATAAAGAATAAAATATAGTATTTAGTTTGGAAAGTTACTATTTGTTTTGTACTCTATAAGGCCGAAAGATTAACCTTTATTGTTATAAAAACGGGTAGCTACCTGAAATGAAATTGCACTGAAAACTATTTTCGGGTAAGAACAACGAAATCAAAAGAGGCTTCGTGGCGATCATCGGCGGGGTGATGTATACGGCTTACCTCATTCCATTCACTCCGGTTAATGGCAGGTGCATGCGCATCGCCTTCGTAGTGCTTGTGTACTTCGGTAATATAGAGTGTATTAGCGTGAGGGAGTGCCTGCCGGTAAATTTCGGCTCCGCCGATAATAAAGATCTGCTCCCCATTAACGGCCTGTGCTGCGTTGATGCCGTCTTCAAGGCTGTTTACCACAGTAACACCCTCCGGCCGGAAATCCGGATTGCGGGTAATGACGATGTTCGTGCGTTTGGGGAGTGGCTTGCCGAGGGATTCAAATGATTTCCGGCCCATGATAATCGGATGGCCGCTGGTCGTTTCCTTAAAATATTTAAAATCGTCGGGTAAATGCCAGGGCAGGTTATTGTTGCGTCCGATGGTGCCGTTTTCGGCTTCGGCCCAGATCATGGAAATTTTCATCTGTAATTGTATTTGATACATGTAGAGACGCAATATTTTGCGTCTCGTGGCTGCGTCTTAGTCAACAGTTTCGGTAAGGCCGGTCGTTTTGAGACGCAACATCTTGCGTCTCGTGGCTGCGTCTTAGTCAACAGTTTCGGTAAGGCCGGTCGTTTTTGAGACGCAAAATATTGCGTCTCTACGGGGCAAAAATACCTTTTTAGATTTTATTTCCCCGCAAAAACTCTTCGGCGGTCATCCGGCGTTTGCCTTCGGCCTGAAGCAGGTCAATGGATAGCCATTGGTCGGCGGCGCGGACGAGGATTTTCTTTTTATGATCTGAATACGCCTGACCCGGCTCAGCATCGAACGGCGACTCATTGGCGACCGACACGGCAAATACTTTATAAAACTTATCGTTGATCATTGTCCAGGCGGCGGGGAAGGGGGCCAGGCCACGGACAAAATCCCGGATTCGGGCGGCAGGCTGTTCCCAGCTGATCTGTGTCGTTTCGCGGAACAGTTTCGGGGCCGGTTTCAGGTCACCGGATACCGGTTGCGGCGTGCGCGGGTACGCGCCTGCTTCAATCGCACGGACCGTTTTTACTACCAGATCAGCACCCAGTGCCATCAGGCGGTCATGCAGGGAACCAGCCGTATCGTCGGGGTGGATGGGTTCGGTAGCCTGAAAAATCATCTGACCCGTATCAATCTCCTTTTCGATAAAAAAGGTCGTTACACCCGTTTCGGTTTCACCGTTGATTACGGCCCAGTTGATCGGAGCAGCACCGCGGTACTGGGGCAGGAGTGAGCCGTGGAGGTTAAATGTACCGATGGTTGGCATAGCCCAGACGACCTCCGGCAGCATCCGGAAAGCCACCACTACCTGTAGATCGGCCTTGTATGAACGGAGTTGCTCCAGAAAGTCCGGATCGCGTAATTTTTCAGGTTGCAGAACCGGTATACCGGCGGCTTCGGCGGCTTTTTTAACCGGTGAACTAATCACCTGCAGCCCCCGTCCTGAAGGTCGGTCAGGTGCTGTCACGACAGCCACAACCTGACAGCCGGCGTCAATCAGTTTTTGCAGGCTCGCTACCGCAAAGTCGGGCGTACCCATAAAAATTATTCGCAACGGAGGAATCATTTTTTGCGTCATTGTTTTTAAGAACAGGGGCCCGATACTTGAAATGGCCCCGAAGTATTATTATTTTTGTCATCCCAATGGCGACCGGTTGGTTGGCAGGGAAACAAAACTGAATCGACATATGCTATCAAAACGTTTCGGTATGGCCGGTGTGTTCTGACGTAGCTGCAAAGAAAAGAAATTGCTTGCAGAACGGTCAGTGTACCGTTCTTTTTGTTTTTATAATACGGGGCATGACGGGTAAAGCGATGGGATTCGCATCGGTTACGCGTCATGCCTCTCGTGACTGAAACCAGTGTGAACCGAGTAGATTAAGTAAGTTATGGCAAAGATTTCGTATTATACTGAAGAAGGACTAACGCGGCTGAGAACTGAGTTAAGTGATCTGAAAACCAAAGGCCGGGCGGATATTGCCCGTCAGATTGCTGAGGCGCGTGATAAGGGCGATTTGAGTGAAAATGCTGAGTATGATGCAGCAAAGGACGCTCAGGGCCTGCTGGAATTAAAGATTTCGAAGCTGGAAGATATCGTGGCCAACGCCCGTATTCTGGACGAGTCAACTGTGGATACGTCGCAGGTGTCGGTGTTGTCGAAAGTAAAGATCAAAAATAAGCGCAACGGTGCTGAAATGACCTATACGCTGGTATCCGAAGAAGAAGCTGACCTGAAACTGGGCCGGATTTCGGTAAGTTCACCGATCGGCAAAGGGCTGCTGGGTAAGAAAGTCGGCGAAGTAGCCGAAATCAAAGTACCGGCCGGTATGATGGAGTTTGAGGTTATCGACATTGGGCGTTAATTTGTCCGGCGTTGCCGTGCATTGGCATGGCGCTTTCATTCTACAACAAAACTGGCATGGCTTCTATCTTTTCGCGTATTGCTGCCGGCGAAATTCCGGCCCACAAAATTGCTGAAACCGACGACTATCTGGCTTTTCTGGATGCGTTTCCGTGTGCCGTCGGGCATACGCTGGTGATCCCGAAAAAAGAGGTTGATTATGTGTTTAACCTCGACGATGAGTTGTATACGGGACTGATGCAGTTTGCTAAACAAATTGCGCCGGCTATTGAAAAAGCGGTTCCCTGCAAACGCATCGGGGTCGCCGTTATCGGGCTTGAAGTACCACACGCGCACGTTCACCTGATTCCGCTCAACAGTATGGCGGATATGAATTTCAGCAGTAAACTGAAATTAACACAGGAAGAACTGACCGAAACGGCCGAAAAAATCCGCAGTCACCTCGCCTGAGGTGATGCCCTCCCGGCAGCATGCCGGACGCGGGCACTTTACTCTTTTCCCAAAAACATCACGCAGCGATTCATGAGCTCTCCGTGCGGCGGTTACCGCCCGTACGTGGCCTCATGCATCGCTGCGTTTGTTGCTCCGGGCGCTACCCCGCGCGCTACCCCGAGCGGTGCACGGGGTAAATGATTGTGGCCCTTCAGGCCGTGTTGGCTTGTGCGGCGGTTGTCGCCCCGCGCGGTTCACGGGGTAAATGATTGTGGCCCTTCAGGCCGTGTCGGCCGGAGGCTATGGCCCGTAGGGCCTGTACAGCCGCAGGCGTCGGTAGCCCCCCGGGTCATTGTCCGAAAACAAAGCGTGCCGTCAGGTACGCCACAAAGGCATGACATGACGGCACGCTGTTTCCGGTATTCCGGTTATTTTATTTCTTCGCTACATTCCCCTTCAGCTGCTCCAGCAGCCAGTTATTCATGGCTTCGGTTTGCTCCGGATAGGTCCAGTGGCCGGTTTCGCGGTACAGGTCAAGGCTTTTCGGAGCCGTAATGAGGTTATATGCTGCGTACATCGACGTAGGCGGACAGGTTTCGTCATTGAAACCCCATGAATACCGACCCGTAACCTTCACCTGCCGCGCAAAATTGACAACATCGTAATAACCAACCGTTTTGATTTTGTCGGCCTTGTTGGTAAACGTGTTGCTGCCACCGGTAAACATGTGCGGCCAGCCACCGGCACGGCCCTTCAGATAACCAGTCATGTCGCTCAGCGCCGGGTAATAGGCCGCCAGGTATTTGATGCGGCTGTCGAGGCCGGCCGTCACAATCGACAATGCCCCGCCCTGGCTGCCACCCGTTACGGCCAGGCGATTGGCGTCGCACTGTGGCAGACTCGTCAGAAAATCGAGGGCGCGGACGCAGCCGAGGTATACGCGCTTGTAGTAGTAGCGGTCGCGGTCGTCGAGGTTAAAGAGCATATAGCCCGACAGCGCACCGGCCGCCAGGTTGTTGTAAACTGATACATCCATCGTCACCGGAATGCCGTGGATGCCGATTTCAAGCGTAATGACGTCTTTTTCGGCGTTGGCCACATCCCCGTAATACGGCCGGATGCCCGCACCGGGCACTTTCAGCATGGCCGGATAGGTGCCGGGCGCTTTCGGTACGCACAGAATGCCGTATAGCCGTGAGTTACCCCAGTTCTGAATATTGACATGGTAGACATTCACGCGTTCGGTGCAGCGTTCGGGCAGCAGCGTCATGCGGGCGTCGAGGGGAATTTTAGCCAGTTCAGCTTTGGCGTTGTCCCAGAAGCCGGTAAAGTCAGCGGGGTTTTCGACGGTCGGGCTGATGTCCTGCGGGTTGAAGCCGGCGGTGCCGAGGCCCTTGTACTCCTTACCGTCGATTTCGGCATAGGCAATGCAGCGCAGGAAGCCGCCTGTCTTCATCGTACCGCCGTCGATGGTCAGGGTACCGGTGGTGAGGGTTACGGTCTCTTTACGGGTCGGATCCATTTTTTCGGGACCAAGCTCCAGCCGCACCTTCGCCCCTTTGACAGGGTTGCCGTCCTTAAGCACCGAAATGGCAAAGCGGGCCGTTTCGCCGGTTTTATAGGTCCAGTCGGTATGGTCAGGGGCTACGACTACCTTAATGAGTCGTTCGGCGGGCTGCGCCAGGAGTACATGGGCTTGCAGCCAGAAGAGGATCAGGCATATTTTTTTCATACCGGTAAAAGCACATACAGGGCAGAACCTACGCAACGCCAATCGTACAGGCTACATGTCCGGCACTTTTTGTATATTTGACTAGAGATACCAACGTAAACAGGATATGATCGCAACTGCCATAACGCCGGATAACCTGCCGGTAACGCTGCAAACTGTTAGTGAGTTTGAACAGTGGGAGCGGGAGCACCCGACCGGGGGAAACTATGAGTTTGTAAACGGCAACATTATTCCTAAGCCTGCCATGAAACAAAATGAAATTTTCATTGCTGAATTTCTGACCCGCTCCTTTATCAAAACTGTTCAGTTTCAGCATGGAGATGTGTTGTTGCCGGAAGTAGATTCGTATGTCGATGCAACACGGAAGCGGATACCTGACCTGACCTACTTTACGGTGGCGCAGAAAGAGGCTATCCGGCGGGGCGAGCGTGTACAGACACATTTCGCGATTGAAATTCTGTCCGATTCAGAATCGCACGAGGATGTGCTGGAAAAAATTCAGGACTATTTCGACGGCGGTGCACAGTTAGTGTGGTACATCGTACCTAAACGCCAGCGGATCTACGCTTACACGTCGCCGGAAACCTTACACATTTATGCGGCAACTGACCTGATTACCGCGACCCCCGTGGTTCCGGAGTTAGCCTTTACGGTGGGCGATATGTTTTTGTAGTACGCCCGGCAACACCAGCCCGTTATACCTCCGCGACCTGCGTCGGCGAGTAGCCGAACGCTTTCTTAAACGCAAATGAGAAGTGTGATAAATCCTCAAACCCGACCTCAAGGTAGACATCGCTGGGGCGCTGATGTTGCTTTGTGATTTTGAAATAGGCCTCCTCCAGCCGCCGCTTTTTGAGCCATACACCCGGCGTTGTCCCGAATATCCTCTCAAAATCCCGCTTGAACGACGACAGGCTCCGGCCGGTCATGAAGGCAAACCGCTCCAGACTTACGTTAAACCGGAAATTGCGGTTCATGAATTCTTCAAGGTCTATTTTATCCGGCGTCCCGAACGTGAACAGAACCGGCGCGAGGTTCGGTTCTGTCTGTAACAGAATGAGTAACAGCTCTTCCCGTTTAATGTCGGCAAAGGTGGTATCCAGCTGTAGCCCCCCCGCATAGTAGGGCTCCAGCGACCGGATGTAGGCGTCCAGAAGCTTGTTGGCCTGTATGTGTAAAAACGCATCATGGTTTGTCGGCGGACTAACCGTATACGGATGACGTTCCAGAAACAGCTTTAGAAACGGCTCGTCGAGCGTGATAATGATCTTCTTAAACTCATCGCCGTCTTTAAATTTGGTGTAGCGCATCAGCTGGTTTTTCCGGGCAATAACCGCATCGCCAGGCGCCATGCTGTACCGTTTCTGCCCGTCATAGGCCTTCACCGCGCCTTTTCACAGGTACATGAAAAAATGCTCCGGAATAAACTGCTCCGGCGATATATCGGGGCCTAAGTGGCAGGAGTGAATCGGGTTGATGTCCAAAGGGCTGTATGGAAAAGGCGAATGCAGAAAAGATAACAAATTCTGCATTCGCGGTTGGCACTCAGCGTCGTTTTTTCAGCGGGCGATACTATCCAGACTCGCCAGCACGGCAGTTTCTTTCGTACGCGGATGCCAGTCTAACAGCTTCTGCGCTTTTTGGTTCGACAGCTCAATGTAAAACGCGTCGCCGGTCGGCTGCATGGCTCCGATGCCCGCGGCCTGCTCCGGCCGTTCCTGCCTGATGAGCTGGGCAACATCGTAAAAACTCATCACACCGGTTGATGTGACCAGAAACCGCTCACCAGTGGCGGCAGGATGCAGCATGGCCCTGATGTGGATATCGGCCACGTCGCGGACATCGACCACGCCAAAGGTAAAGGCCGGACTTTCGGTCACGTAGCCGCTAAGGATCGGCCTGATTACCCCGTCGATGGAGGCCGACGAAATGCCGCCCAACATCGGCCCGAAAATAGCTACCGGATTGATAACAGTCAGTTCCATTGCCCCGCCTTCGGTACGGATATACTCCCACGCCGCTTTCTCCGCCACCGTTTTGGATTTAATATATGCCATGATGGGCGCTTGTTCGTCTGTCCAGTCGGTTTCGGTAAAGACATGACCTGGTATGCGCGGACCATAGCCGATTGCTGCAAATGACGAAGTCAGGACCACGCGCCGGACTCCTGCGGCCCTGGCGGCTTTCAGGACGCGCAACGATCCGTCGCGGGCCGGAATGATCAGTTCGTTTTCATCGTCGGGTTGGGTCATGGGGAACGGTGAGGCAACGTGCAGGACATAATCGCAGCCCGTAACAGCCGTATCCCAGCCACTGTCGCTGGTCAGATCGGCTTCAAAAAACGATAACCGGCTCAGGTCGGTGAGGCCACCTGCCTGCAACGCCTCAATAATTTCGGTTTTCCGGTGCAGAGACCGCAGGGTGGTCCGGACAAGATACCCTTGTTGCAGTAACTGCAAAATCGTGTGTATACCCACAAAGCCGGTTCCGCCGGTTACTAAAACTGTTTGCTTGCTCATAATTGTGTTTGTTATTACAGCAGCAAAATTCAGCAGTAAACCGACGGCCGGCTTTGTTGTAACGTTCAATTTTACTTTGTTATGAAGGTCAGCGCTTCCGGATTACCCCCGAATCTCGCGCCGCATAAACGAAGCGTAGGCGAGGGCGAAACACACGACCGTGGCGGCCAGCAACCCGCTTACCTGCGGCCACACAATGAGCAGGCTCTCGCGGAAGGGCAGGGGCGCGGGAATCGCACCGGCCATCTGCTCAATCGTCAGCGGGCCCAGGCTCCGTACCGACGGCATCAGCAGCGTGGTGGTCGCGTCGGTATAGAGCTGTCCGGGTGCAAGCCGGAGCAGGTTCAGGACCAGATTATTGTACCGGACAGCGTCGTACGGCAACACATAGGCAGGGTCGGGCAGAAACGCTTTTACCGCCAGATTTACGCCGATGCTGTAAAACACCGTGAAAAACAGCCAGATGCCAATGGCCGTCAGTGCCGAGGTCGATGTTTGCCGGAACCGGACCGACAGCAGGATCGACAGGCTGAGCCAGAACCCGACATAGACGATGTTCAGCGCCACAAAGCTGATGATCCGCAGAATTTCCTCCGGCTCAATGCCGACGCCCGTTGTCAGGATGCCGGCTCCGACCAGCAAGAGCGCCAGGGCACCGAACAGGTAGCTGACCACCAGCAGGGCACTGGCAAACTTGGCCAGCAACAGGTTGTCGCGGTAGACGGGCTGCGCCATCAGCCGGATCAGCGTGCCGTTGTTCTGCTCGGCGTTGATTGCGTCGAAACCCAGGCTGATGCCCAGCAATGGCCCCAAAAAGTTCATGAACACGTGGAAGGGCGGCAGGGTCCCGTCCGTGATCGTCAGAAATTTCAGGTACAGGTAAAACCGGTCAGTGTCTTCCGGATTGGCCACTACAGCGCGTATATTGCTCAGCGACACGTACATGGACCCCAGAAAAGTAAGCCCGATCAACGCCAGCAGGACAATAAACCGCCAGCTCCGGATGTGGTCGGCCACTTCTTTCCGGACCATCACACTAAACGGCCCGCGCGCGGTTGCCGGCCGGCTAAACCACTCAGGATGCCTGCTGATAGGTAGTAAACGTTCTCTGGAAAAGACGGCCGGACTTTTCATGGATATTGGTTTCGGTTGCATGATCGTCGAAATACTTCTGATAAATGTCGTCGAGTTCGTACTGTTTCTTGTGGACGCCCATCACATCGAGTCCCTGCTGCACAAAGAACCGGACAAGGTCGGGCGTGATGTCGGCATGGCACGTGATCTCCGCTACCTGCCCGTTGACCGTCACCTGCTGCACCGCCGGCAGCTGCCGTAACGACTCGCTCAGCGGCCACGGCACCGGCAGTTTTTCGCGGACCGCAATGCTGACCATGTAGCCCTCGCTCGTGGTGAGGGTACGCGAGAGCTTGTCCATACTGCCTTCCGCCTGTAACCGGCCACCGGCAAAAATGCCGACGCGGTCGCAGACCTGCTGCACCTGATTGAGGTGGTGCGACGACAACAGCACCGTAAGCCCCTGTTCGCGGCTCAGGCGGTGGATGAGCGTCAGAAACTCCTTAACGCCGCTGGGGTCGATGCCCAGCGTTGGTTCGTCGAGAATAATTACTTCGGGACGTTTAAGCAGCACCTCCGCAAGGCCCAGCCGCTGTTTCATGCCCCGCGAAAAGGTGGCCGTTTTCTTATGGGCTGATCCGCCCAGACCGATTATGTCGAGCATATCGAGGGCGCGGTCGGTGACCTCCGCCTCCGGAATGCCGTTGAGCCGGCCGATGTAGACCAGATTATCGAGGGCCGACATGCTGTCGTAAAACCCGACGCTGTCCGGCATATACCCCACCTTTTTTTTGACGGCAATCGGGTTGGTCGTAGCATTGTAGCCGCAGACCGTGGCCGTACCCGATGTAGGCTCGGTGAGGCCCAGCATCATCAGGATGGTGGTTGTTTTGCCGGCGCCGTTAGGGCCGAGCAAGCCGAAAATTTCGCCTTTGCTGATCGACAGGTTCAGGTTATCAACGGCTTTCAGTGACCCATAGCATTTTGTCAAGCCTTTGAGGTCAATGACAGGATTTTCCATGGTACTTATCGTCTGCCGTATTTGCGGGTAAGGTTAAAGACAAGACCAATGGCGCCGAGGATGGTCAGCATGCCGAACCAGCCGGACAACAGCGAGGTTTTGACGGTCATGCGGAAGGTGGCGTTGGCGGTTGAGTTGTTGTTTTTGGCAGTCAGGGTGGTGACGTAATCACCGGCGATGGTTTTGCCGGGGACCTTGATGGTGGCCGTCACGTCGGTGACCTTGCCGGGGTCGAGGCGCGCGGTTTTGGCGGGGGCAAACGAAACGTCCCAGCCCGTTGGCGTCTGCGCGGTCAGCTCCACGTTTTCGAGCGGGAGCGTGCCGGTATTTTTCAGCAGCAGGTGCACTTCCTTGCTGCTGCCCTCGGTGATGTCGTCGCTGAGGCGGCCGGTCGGGGTGGTGAGCTCGAGGCCGTAAGCACCCTTCACGACGGCTTCGAGGCTGAGGCTCAGGTTCTCATCGGGGGCCGTGGCCGTAAACGGCACGGTGTATTTGGCCGGTTTAGTGTCGGGGCGTGCCAGCAGCTCGACCGTTACTTCCTGCGACTGCCCGGGCTCGACGCTGACCGCCGTAACGGGGCTGCCCATGACCCTGAACACACCGGCCCATCCGGCGGGGAGCTGCGCGTGCAGGTCATACAGTTTGGCTTTCGGGGTTCCGTTGTGCAGCGAGGTCGCGAACCGGAACGTTTCGGTGGAGGCCCCCTCTAAGTTGATGAGGCCGGACTTAAGCGACGATTTGTCGCCGGACTTTGCGGCTGTTTGCGCAAAAAGGGGTGAGGTTGTGAGCAGTCCGGACAAAAAAAACACAACCAGACCACGAGGGTTTACCTTGTTTTTTGTGATGTTTGAACGAAACGCAGACATAATCTAATAAACAAAAGATAGGGTTTACATTTTATTTATTAAAACATGACACCTGCCGCTACGTTTAGCGGCAGTACTCCTGCAAAATTAATACGTGATACTATTTTGCGTCAAGACTATCCCCGCAAAATATTCGCTATGCTGTCAAACGGAATGGCATTCCGTTCTACCTTAAAATTTTCTCCATAGCCTTTCCCTTCGCCAGTTCATCAATCAGCTTATCCAGGTAGCGGACCTTCTGCACCAGCGGATCTTCGATGTTTTCGACCCGATACCCGCAGATAACGCCGGTAATTTTAACTGCATTGGGATTAAGCTGCGGCGCTTCTGCGAAGAACGTTTCAAAGTTGGTCCGGGCGTCGATCTGTGCCTGTAATGTTTCGGGCGAATAGCCGGTAAGCCAGCGGATAATGGTATCGACCTCGGCCTTTGTACGGCCCTTTTTCTCTGCTTTCTGAATATAGTGCGGATAAACGCCGGCAAACGACATCTTGTAAATGCGTGAATTGTCCATAGTTGCTGTTTGGGGTAATGACTCAGGAATATATGGGTTTACACTACCGGAGTATGCGGATTAAGAAGCTGCCATAGTGATGTAATAATTGATACAGTGCAGTACGGTCAGGACCAGAAGCTCTTTGTCATCGAAGCCATCAAATTCAGGAGAGGTTTCAATGCTATAATCGAAGGTTAGTTTACTCCATTTGAAATCGGTTTCTGCGGCCAGTACCGTCACGTTGTCCGTATTAACCAGCATAAATTTACTGCTTAACAGACCTTTTAACTGCAACAGAAATCTGTCTTCACGATTGTTAAAGAACGTATTGATTATAATGCCTTTCCAGCCCATCGAGAACTCTGCCAGCACCTGATTACTATGTTTCAGCTGAATTGTTGAATCCCAGAAACCTTTTGGCTCAAGGTAGTATGTTGTGCCGTCATGCATCAGAATATGAGCTTTGAAGGAATACCACTTTTCGTAGATTAATTCCCCTGCCTTGCTGCCGTCGGTTGTTAAGGTAACGTTTCGGGAGTTGGTAGCGGTTGCCTGATAATGTCCCATAGGATTGTTAGTCGCCGTATGTCAATTTTTACGAAATATAAGCAAATCGTTCGGCAAAGGAGGGTTGCTGCCTGAATGCCCGAAACGAGTGGAAAGCAATCAGGCTCAGATTTTTTTATTGGCAACCTCAATTGCCTTCACCAGCACAGGATCTTTCCGGGCCGCGATGTCTTGTCTGGTGTTGACGATGGTAATGGTTGCGGGAACACCCTTGTCTTCCAGCATTTGATTGTCTGCCGAGTAATAAACCTGATTAGACAGGGTAAATGAAATGTTGCCCGACAGCTCGCCGCTGAACATGTCGGATAGCATACCGGATGTATGCGTTCCGATTGTCGTTACGTTGTCCTGCCGGTAGAGCGAAATCGTAAAGTCCTCGGCCGAACTGGCGGTCCGGTCACTGGTCAGAATAAGCAGGGGTTTCAGGTATTGCGTCCCGGGGTTGGGTAAACTATACTGCGGTTCGGGTCTGGTAAAAGTGTCATAACTGCCTTTCTGCCGGATGGCCTTATAATGGGTCAGCGTTTTGGCTTTGATAAACCGGGAAGCGAGTTCGATGCCGCCGTGCCCGCCGCCGTTGGTTCGTAAGTCAATGATCAGGGCTTTGGTGTGCTGGATTCGGGTCAGCAGGCTATCCGCCAGACGAAGCATTAGCTGCAGGTCTTCCGCTTCCTTCCGGTCGTCGAAGAGGCTCTCCGGAGTGCCGAAACAGCGGGTGATCCGGAAGTAAGCAACGTCGGCCGATGTGGACAGGTAATATAGGTGTTCGCCTTTGAATACCGGACCCACACCAGCTGGCTTCCGGAATCCAAACCGTTGCAGGGTTGTGTCAACGGTTTGCCGGAACTGCTGTTCAACGCCTTTAAATTCCTGCCGGAACTGTGACTCGTGTTTGCCTTTGTACAGCATATCGTCGCCTTTGGAGATGGTGATGTGGCCGTCTTTCAGCGGATCAACCATCTGCCCAAAAATAGAAATCAATGCCTTTTGGGTCGTTTTCGGCGTAATCAGTGGTCTGGAGTTTAGGTATGTGCTGTCCCAGTTCACGCCTTTGAGTGTAAAGAAGGCGTAGTTGTCCTTAAATGTCGTCCAGAAAGCCTCGAAATCGCGTTCCGGCCGGCTCAGTTTTTTCGGAGTTTGCCCGAATACGCCGGCGCAAATCAGAATAAATAGTATGGTTAGCCGTCTCATTGCCGCAAAAGTACACAGCCGTCGTGAAAGGTCGTATACTCAGGCGCGTTCAAAGACATAGAGAGCCCCGTTGTCAATGGATCTTGACCAGTTGCCGGTAAAGTTACGTTTGATCAGTTCTTCCCGCATAATCTGCATCACAAACCAATGACTTACGATCAGGATATTGCCATTGTTGTTGGCCAGCATGGTATCCAGAAACGCACAGATGTCATTTCGGAAAGCATCCATGTCGGCGTTGGACGAGTGTGATTTAATCCGGACGAGAAGCGCCCAGAGCAGGAACGGGAGCCGGATGCGGTCCGGCAACCGGTGCAGGATGTTCAGTTCCTGTAGTGCCGTTATTTCGCTGATAGGTCCGGAGTAAATATGCTGTGCGGTGCTGACGGCCCTGCGCATGGGGCTGGCATAACAGTGTTGCCAGGGAATGCCTGCCAGATCAACATGTTTATAGGCAAGGGTTTCGGTATGGTCGTATTCAGCAAACCATTGAATTACATCATCCTTTGACAAAAGCTTCTTTTCCGGGAATGGTTTCTGTACGTGAAAGTGTCTGACTAAGCCAATTTTCATATAAAGTTGTATAATTCAGCAAAGGGTACCCGTAAGGTATGGTAAAACCATATAACAGGCAAGCGGCAGATAACGCATCAAATTTGACTATGTGGGATAGGATGGGGCGTGGGCCGGCCGGCCGTATTACGGGCTACATACATGGCCCGTAATACGGTCAGCCTGGCTAGTGGTCATACGTGGTCAGCTTCTCCGGTCGCGGCGCAGCAGATTCCGTTGTTCAAAAATATACGTAGTCTGCTTGTCGGCAAACCAGTCGATCAGCTTTAGAATCCCTACCACATTCAGGACGATTCCCAACGGAATCCCGATCAGATAGTCTGTAAGCGTGACTAAATGATCGGTGTGAATGGTTTTGAAGAAAAAATAAATGCAGGGTACAAAGAGCAGCCAGCTTGTGGCTAAGCCGGCGTTATACATTGTTTTGCCCTTTATGTTAAATACGGTCGTGTGTGCAACCGTGTTGCCAAGTGAAATCAGGATGGTCGCTATGCCTAACCAAACGGCTTTAGCCCCCAACAAGGCAGCCAGAAAGTAGAAGAGCCAGCCGACAAACACATTCACATAAACAGACGTTTTGGCGTTCAACGGATACCGGTCGGGCAAATCGCTGTTATACATCGCACGGTTCACCATCCCCGGAAACGTGCCGACAATCCGGTATTCTTCAAGCTGATGCACGAACAGTGATACTAAACTCAGCCAGAGGACATAATCGTAGGTGGTAAGCCCTTTGGCCTGAAACAGATAGATCAGGACAACGACTGCCAGGATGCCCGCAAGGTCATACCAGTGTTTGCTTAGAAATTTCATCATGTTGCGTATATGGGTTTAATAATAGTTTCCGGTCATCATTCTTTACCGCATTCATCAGGGAAAGCAGGGCAGATTACCTTAAAACTAACGATTTTTCGGGCAACATAGACGGCCGGCCGGGCTTTTACTGTCGGCTAACCATCCCGAAGACAGTTGGCTGGTAGCGTGCCGGTTATCGGCCGGTCATCTGTTTAAATTTATTCAGGTCCAGGTACATGATCCCCCAGGTATGCCCGTCTAAATCGTCAATGTTGCGGAGCTGCATAAAGCCTTCATCCAGCATGGGCGTGGGTTCGGTTCCGCCTGCTTTCAGCCCGTTACCGACGATTTCATGCACCTGCTCAATACTGTCTACCGGCAGCGTGAAGGTGGGGATGGTATTCTTGGCCGGGTCGGCAAGAGGCTTGGGGTTGCCCGACGAAAACATATCATAAGCCTGTAGCATGACATAGATTTGGTCGCTCCAGACCATGCAGGCCTGATCATCGAAGGTAAACAACAGATTAACGGTAAACCCGAGCTGTGTATAAAAAGCCTTTGAGGCGCCGACATCCTTGACCGGCAGGTTGATAAATAGTTGTTTCATCAGATTTGCTGTTATAAAATGACTCTGCTGTGCATTCGGGTAGGTATAGGTTTAGTCAATGGGTTCCCAAAGCTGCACTTTGTTGCCTTCACCGTCCAGAATATGCACGAACTTGCCATACGAATAGGTTTCGATGCCGTCAACGATGGTCACGCCTTCGTTTTTGAGCGTCTCAACCAGCGCTTCCAGGTTTTCCACCCGGTAATTAATCATGTAGTCCTTCTCAAAATAGCCGGAATCCTGTGGAAACGGTGTCCATTGAGTCTGTGCTTGTTGGGGGCTGTCCGGGCGTTCGTACCAAGCAAATGTTGCTCCGTATGGATTGGTGTCGAGGCCGAGGTGTTTCTGATACCATTCGGTGGCTGCTTTAGGGTCTTTGCTTTTAAAGAAAATGCCCCCGATTCCTGTTACCTTTTTCATTGTATTGTTATTTCTGTTTGTTCGTGCACTGTTTTTTTACGCCTGAAACGCCTGACTAAGCTACACCTTTTTGGGCAGACTCAGCCCTCCTCCGGACAGATACCTGGCGGTATTGTGCGGGGGTTTTGCGGTACCGTAGCCGGATCGATGTACGGCAACTTATAGCGGGGATGGGTGAAAAACGCAAACCAGTTCCAGAACTGCCAGGCGTCTTTCCGGAACGTGCGATAGAGGACCGTATCGGCCGTTGTCGGATGGCACTGCCTGTAGCGGTTGAAATGGGCTTCGATGGTAGCGTATTTTCGTTCTCCGGTTTTCCAGGATACTTCTTCCCGTATGTTAAATTCGGCCCGCCGCGTTGTGTACCTGAAGGAAACCGTGTTTTCAGGGGCAAACAGCGTGACTACAATCCGGCGATACATATAACTGTAGCTGCACATGGCAAGCCATGCCATCAACAAAAGAAAGGCGGCGGTGATGTTGAGGTGTTTCATGTCTAAAGGTGTAAGATAATGGTTCGTTGCCTGGTCCACAAGCATCACACATGGGTTTCGCATCGGCACTATGCGTGGTAACGAGGCTTAAATCTATGCCAATCCGTTAATATGGAAACGTGAAATCTGTCCGGTTTTTATGTTCACAGTGATGGTAAAATAACAATTGCCACCGTCTTTAACCATTACCCATTGTGTTTTCCAGTCATCGTTGTCGGGAGCCGAGCAGAAACAGTTTATTTCTACTTCTTTTTCTTTCCTGGCGTTTAATGTGGGAAAATACTGGCGTTTATATTTCGACAGGTCAATAAAGAATACTTTATCTGATTTGCGGTTGTGTGCGTCGATATGTCGTTGAAGCAGCCTGTCAATAAACTGAATCTCCTGTTCAGAGACCTGAAGAG
>NZ_CAMFHL010000053.1 GCF_945952095.1 uncultured Arsenicibacter sp.
GTAATGGTTTCATGGCTCAGCGTTTTTGTTGTTGTTTTTTCAAAGATGCAGTAGTGTGCCGAAACGTTGCGTGTAGTTTAATTTTTTTCTGAATCTGCCTGAAATCAATACTTAACTTTATTTTAATATGTGTACCGGAATTTAGTAAATTAGTAGGTCGATATAATACTAAAATTGCTGATAATTGTCATATTTTGCCCAGTATTGACTGTTTTTTAACAATATTGGTACTAAGTGATGATATTGCATGGTAGAATAGAGTCGTTAAGTACTTTTTAATAAAAATTAAGAATATCTTTGTTTTATGCATAAGCAAAACCTCATTGTGCAAAAACAAGACAATACGCTTGCAAAATGCTTTTCTGATCTTAACCTTAAAACGTATGAAAAATATCGTGACATATCCGGTTAACCTGCCTTTTCCGGCCTTTCCTCATTCCAGTTAGTAGTTAACAGACCATGCATATTATCCGGCAACACCATGCTCCGGCTGTTGCTTAACCCTGTTTCATAAAGGGGTTTACAGCGCGTGCGATCAAGCCTGCATTACCAATTTTACCAACTTAGTATGTAGATCCTCTTGATATAATGGAATGCTCTTCTTCGTCTTGTAACCGTCCGGGAACAAGTCTCTATTTGTAAACGAAAGGCTGTTAGTTCTTTTCTAAATTATCTTCAATGAAAATTTCTACTCCAGAGAAATTCCAAAGTGTAAAAGCCGGTCTTTTCGCTTTGTTGCTGCTGGTCGGTACGGTTACGGCCTCTTTTGCCCAGAATTTTACGGTAAAAGGGAAAGTGGTCGATGATCAGGGGCAGGCCCTTCCGGGGGTTAGTATTGTCTTAAAAGGTACGACAACGGGCTCCGTCAGTGACAATGGCGGTAACTACTCCCTGTCGGTGCCAAACGGTAATGGTACACTGGTGTTCTCGTTTATCGGGTATCTTACCCAGGAGATCGCGGTGGCCAAACAATCTGCTATTAATGTAACACTGGCAACCGACCTGAAAACACTCAATGAAGTCGTTGTCGTTGGTTACGGTGTTCAGAAGAAAGAAACGGTAACCGGTTCGGTTGCCAGCGTAAAAGGGGCCGAACTGGTGAAATCACCGGCCGTTAACCTCTCAAACTCAATTGCGGGTCGTATGGCGGGGGTTGTCGCGGTGAACCGGAGCGGTGAGCCTGGCTATGATGACTCATCAATCCGTATCCGTGGTGCCAACACGCTGAACAACAGCGATGCCCTTATCGTAATTGACGGGGTGCCGGCGCGGGCAGGTGGTCTGAGCCGGATCAACCCGGCCGACATCGAAACGATTTCGGTACTGAAAGATGCCTCGGCAGCGATCTACGGATCACGGGCCGCCAACGGGGTAATCCTGATCACCACCAAGCGTGGTAAAACGGGTAAACCGGAACTGTCTTATTCATTTAACCAGGGCTGGTCGCAGCCAACGGTAATTCCTAAACTGGCGAACGCGGCGCAGTACGTGAGCATGCTCAACGACCTGAACATTTACGAATTACCGGTCAGCGAGTGGTCAGCAGCCAATCAGGCTTACAAGACATCCGGCGTGTACACCCGTCCTGACGGTACGCAGCGGAAAGCTCCGTTCTCACAATCGGATATTCAGAAATACAGCGATGGATCTGATCCGTGGCTGTATCCGAACACAGACTGGTATGCGGCAACGCTGAAGCCATGGTCACCACAGGTGCGGCATAACCTGCAGCTGAACGGTGGTACGGAAAACGTAAAATATCTGGCGTCACTGGGCTACCAGAATCAGGATGCATTCTATAAAAATTCGGCGACAGGCTACCAGCAGTATGACCTGCGTCTGAATATTGACGCAAAAATTAACAAGTACGTAAACGTAAATGTGGGCATGTTAGGCCGCGAAGAATTCCGTCGCTTCCCGACAAAATCAGCCAGTGCGATCTTCCGGATGCAGATGCGCGGTAAACCACACCAGCCGGCTTTCTGGCCGAACGGATTACCGGGCCCTGACATTGAAAACGGCGAGAACCCGGTTGTTATCACAACCAACCAGACTGGTTATGACCACGATAAGCGGGATTATATTCAGACTAACGGCCAGATTGACATCAAAGTCCCTGGCGTAGAAGGGCTGAAATTTACCGGTACGGCTGCGATTGATAAACTGCTGCAGAACAACCGTCGCTGGGAGATACCCTGGACGCTGTATGAGCGGGGAACTACTTTCGAAGCCGATGGCAAAACCCCGACGCTCGTACCAAGCAAGCGCGGACCGGCCGAACCTCGTCTGACACTGGGTAACACCAACCAGCTGAATATTCTGTTGGGTGGTATCGTAACCTACGAACGTAAATTCAACGACCACGCCATCACGGTGCTGGCCGGTACAAACAAGGAAACAATCCGGGGCGACAACTTTAACGCGTACCGCCGTTACTTCATCTCAACGGCCATCGACCAGATTTTTGCGGGGGGGGACCTGGAGAAAAACAACGGTGGCGGTGCGTTCGAGCGTGCCCGTCTGAACTACTTCGGTCGTGCGGCCTATAACTACAAAGAGAAGTATCTGGCCGAGTTCCTGTGGCGTTACGATGCGTCGGATATCTTCCCTGAGCAGACCCGTTACGGTTTCTTCCCCGGCTTCCTGGGTGGCTGGGTAATTTCAGAAGAAGGTTTCTGGAAGAACAACGTACCAACGGTAAACTACCTGAAACTGCGTGGTTCATGGGGTCAGCTGGGTAATGACCAGATCGCTACCTACCAGTACCTGTCAACCTACGGCTTCCGGAGCTACATCATCGGCAACGTAGAAACCAAGACGTTGTACGAAACCCGTATCCCGAACAACAACATTACGTGGGAGGTGGCCAACAACTCTGACATCGGTCTGGAAGGCCAGTTGTTCAACGGCAAACTGTCATTTGAATTTGACGTATTCTCGAACCTGCGGACCAACATCCTCTGGACACGGAACGCCTCTGTACCGCAATCAACCGGTTTGTCACTGCCTGCTGAAAACATCGGTAAGGTATCTAACAAAGGCTTTGATTTCAACATTGGTTACCGCGCACAGGCCGGTGGGGTTAAATACAGCGTCAGCGTAAACGGCGGCTATGCCAAGAACAAGGTATTGTTCTGGGACGAAGCACCGGGTGCCCCTGAGTGGCAGCGTACAACCGGTCGTCCGATGTATACCTTCCAGGCGTATATCTACGACGGTGTGTTCAAGGATCAGGGCGAAATCGATGCCAACAAGATTGACTACAAGGCCATCGTAAACACCCTGCGTCCGGGCGACATGAAGTACAAGGACTACAACAACGACGGCAAAATCACGCCGGACGATCAGGTTCGTAACAACTTCACCCAGCTGCCGATGTTCCAGGGTGGTATTAACATGAACGTTCAGTACAAAAACTTTGACCTGACCATCCTGTTCCAGGGTGCTGCCGGTGCGAAGCAGTACGTGAGTGCCGGTGAATCAGGCAACATCGGTAACTTCCTGTTAGACATCTACCAGAACCGCTGGACAATTGACAACCCAAGCAGCGTTCACCCGCGGATTGCTAACCGGAGCGACCAGTACTATTCGGGCGGTAACACCTACTGGCTGCGTAGCTCAGACTATATCCGTCTGAAAAACTTCGAGTTAGGCTATACAATTCCGGAAAAACTGGGTAAAAAAGCGGGTCTTAACAACTTCCGTGTCTATGTGAATGGTCTGAACATGCTTACGTTCGACAAACTGAAAGTATATGATCCTGAGTCGACTAACTCAACCGGTCAGTACTATCCACAGTCGAAAGTAATCAACGCCGGTTTGACGGCAACATTCTAACCTTTAACGCCGAACTGTTATGAATAGAATAAAATACATGTTAGCAGCAGCCGTTGTGGGGGCATTTCTCGTAACGAGTTGTAATGATGACTTTGTCAATACCAAACCGCTCGATCAGGTATCAGAAACGGCCGTATGGACCGATGCCGCCCTGGCCGACGCGTTTGTGACAGAAATTTACGGTGGTTTAGGATTAGGGGGCTTCAACGAACAGATGCTGGCTTCCCTGACTGACGAAACCATTTTCACGCACCCAGGCCGTGGGATTACGACCATTACCGAAGCCCGCTCTAACCCGGCCGATCGCGGTTGGATTAACGGTACGCTGGATTGGCCGGCCATGTATTCGCGGATCCGTGCGGCCAACATTGCACTGACGAACCTGGCTAAACCGCAGTTTACGAACACCAACAACATCGTAGATCGCCTGAAAGGCGAAGCGCTGTTCATGCGGGCCTATTTCTACCATCAGCTGGTACGCTATTATGGCGGGGTGCCGTTGGTTGACCGTCCGTATGCACTGGGTGAGGCCGATTACATGGCGCCGCGGAATACGATGCAGGAGTGTATCGACTTCATCATCAAAGACTGTGATGAAGCCGCTAAGTTGCTGGATGGTAAGTCACTGGCTGCCGGCCGTGCAACAAAAGGAGCCGCGCTGGCACTGAAATCACGGATGTTGCTCTATGCCGCCAGTGATTTGTATGATGCCAATACGGCGAAGTCAAAGTCAACGGCAATGGCCGCCTTCAGCAAGCCTGAACTGATCGCCTTAACGGCCGGTACGCGGGCTGAACGCTGGCAGAAAGCCAAGGACGCTGCCAAGGCTGTCCTGGATCTGACGAACTATGGCTATCAGACAAACCTGACCGCTCCGGTTGATAAGGAGACGGGTAAAACGAACTACAACAACATCGCCCTGTCGCGTAACGGTGGTGAGCGTGACCTGATTCTGGGCCGCTACTTCATCAATGCGAAGCAGGAAGACGGTGGTCGTCAGGGTCTGTTCAACGGCCCGAACGGCTATCACAACTGGGCGGGTAACACGCCGGTTTCGCTGATGGTTGACGATTACGAAATGATGGACGGCAGCAAGTTTGACTGGACTAAACCAGCCCATGCCAGCGCGCCGTACGCAAACCGTGACCCGCGTTTCTATGTATCGATCCTGTTTGATGGGGCAGACTGGAAACCACGGACGGCCGACGTAGCCGCTAAGGATCCGGCCAACCAGATCCAGTCAGGTACGTACGAAATTGTTGATGGTACAGGTAAGAAAGTAACGTATTTCGGTCTGGATACCCGTAAGAGTACGGTAGAAGACTGGAACGGTAGCTACACCGGCTATTACATGCGTAAGTTCATTGACCCGAGCGCAGCGGTAGTTGACCAGAACACGTGGCAGCAGGTACCATGGCCTCACTTCCGCTATACAGAAGCGATCTTCAACTATGCGGAGGCGTGTATTGAATTAGGTCAGGATGCCGAAGCCCGTACGTGGCTGAATAAGGTTCGTTTCCGGGCCGGTATGCCGGCGCTGACAGAATCAGGCGATGCCCTGCGTCAGCGCTACCGCAACGAGCGCCGCATCGAGATGGCGTTTGAAGAGCAGCGTTATCACGATGCCCGCCGCTGGATGGTTGCCCAGTCGACCCTGGGCCGCAAGGCAAACACCATTGCGGTAACGGGTACACTGAAGGCCGGTAAATCGGTTACGTTGTACAAATACGATCCGAACAACTACGACTACACCTACAAGGTAGTTGATATTGACCCGGGTAAGGAAAACCGCACGTGGTTAGACAAGATGTACTTCCTGCCGATCAGCCGCGACGAGATCAACCGGAATAACAAACTGTTGCAGAACCCTGGCTATTAAGCTTAAGGTTCCGGCAAGTGAAAAGTTGGGTAGCCACTGGTTACCCAACTTTTTTTTGACCCTATGCCTAGCGTAAGGCTGCCAATCCTTGCGTAGCCGACGAATCGGACGGGTTGTAGAGGAGCGCTTTTGTAAACAGCTCGCGGGCTTCGTTGCGCTGGCCGAGCATGTATTTTGTCCAGCCGAGCATCAGCACGCTGTCATGGTCGAACGGATAGAGCCGTAGTACTTTCTGGAAGTACCCTTCGGCGGTTTTGTAGTCTTTGCGGTTATAGAAAATGAGCCCCATGCGGTAATTGGTCAGACTGTGGTTGGGGTCGAGCCGGAGAATAGCCTGGTACTGCTCCACCACCTTATCCCAGTGATTCAGGGTCGATGCGGGTAAGGCATACCCAAGCCGGGCTTCGATTGAAGACGGCTGTTTGTAGATGGCTTTCTCGTAATAACTTACCGATTCGGTGAGCAGCCCGGCGGCATAATGTAGCCAGCCAAGCCGGAGGTTTACCTCGTAGGTGTCGGCTCCGGCTTTTTTGAGGGCAGCTATCGCCTGCCTGTAGTCCTTCTTCGCTTCCTGTACATAGCTTTCTTTAAAAGCGGCAATAGACTGACCCTTGCCGGTGGTGACGGCTCCGCTGCTCAGCAATAGGGCGATTGTAAAAACAGGTATGATTTTCATGGTAGTAAATACATTTTCAGGTGGTTAAAAGAGAATCGTCAGGCCGCCAACGCCGGTTTGGTAGGCGTATGCCTGACTGGTAGTAGCCGATGTTTTACGTTCGTACTGGCCAAGCACATAGGCAATTACCCGCTTTGTTACCTGCCCGGTCAGGAGCAGGGTCGTCTTATCGACGGTCGGGTCGGGCGGGTTGTTGAACATGCCGGTTGTGATTTCCAGAAAATGATTGGTGTTTATGTAGCTGTACCCAACCCGGACATTGAGCCGGGGCGACAGCGTAACCTGCGTATGCAGACTCCCCATTGGATGCCGGTTAAGCGCCGGTTTGGTTTGCTGCTGCATTGCCAGACTGCCATATAGCCGTACGCGCCCCACGACATACTCACCGCCGACACCCGCCTGCCACTGGGCTTCAACAGTACGTTTGTATACCCCCGTTTCGGTCAGGGCGGTACCTGCCGTACTGATCTGCGAAATGGCCAGGACGGGGTAGACTTTCCAGCCCGGACCACTCCGGGTAATACTGAGCTGACCAATCCAGCCGTTCTGGCTCATGGTCGTGTTGAACGTAGCCGTACCGGAAGCGCCAATGAGTTGAAGACCAGGCGAGAGTAGCCAGCTGGCTGCGGCCCGGACATCGGCCCGGAGGCTGTACTGCCACTGGTTCACGTTCAGCACCTGATTATAACGTACGTTCAGACCCGTCAGCGAATGTGACAACTGAACGGCGGGGCTGATGCGATGCCCCAGCCCGAGGGTAGCGTAATAGACATTGCCTACTGTATTGGGGATGGTGCTGATTTTAATCCCGCTTTCAAGGTTTACCGATGTCAGGAATTGCTGAGGGCGTATCCCTAACCGCTGCTGCACAGATGCCGGCAGTGTCGTTGTCCGGGCAATGGCCTCGGCGGGTTGATTATCCCTGAGCAGGCTATAATACAGAAACTCCAGCGCGGTGGTATCGCAGTGGTCGAAGCGCAGGGCCGCGTTTAAGTGCTTTATACTGCTGCGGTAATCCCCTTGCCGGTAGCTGCTGATGCCTGCCCGTTGCCGAAGCCACAAATAATCGGTTTTGCTGGCCAGTGCCTGTCTGGTGGTTGCCTGTACGGCCTGCCAGTCTTGTTGGGCATAGGCGCGTCGGGAGGCCGACTCAATGCTGAGAAAGTCCGGTGGTTCCTGCGCAATACTAAGCTGATAGCCGGCCCAGAGCGTTGCCGTAGTGAGCCATTGGTAGATTCGTTTCATGAGGGTTAGTCAATACTAGCTGTTACGGGTACTTCGTCGGCCGTCTCCGGTTGCGGCATTACCTGCCTGGCCGTCAGGGTCCGGTTATTGTGCCGGATGCTGAACGCACTGAGCGCATTTTTTTCCAGCAGCAACTCAAAATCAAAGAAATCGCGCTGCCGTCCCAGTACTTCCCGGCTTACCGACGACTGTAGTTTCATCCGCGTCGGACGAATGGTATTGTCCGTATACGGGTAGGTGAGCCGGTACAGGTAATGCCGGTAGATGGTAAACGGTGCCATAAAATCCTGCACAAACCGTCCGGGGCCGCGGTCGAGCTGGTGCAGTGGCACGGCGTCGCAGATGGCGGTATTCCGGTAATAGCCGAGCATAACCTTGTGGGCAGCCAGGTAGAAGTAGTGCAGCAGCGTGTACCGTGGGCCGGTGTACGCGGAGAAGTAAAACATGGTTCCGTCGTTGACGAAATACGCGGTTGCGCCCGTCGCCACGCAATGCAGATAGGCTTCGTTCTGACTGGTGGTACCAGCCAGCCATTCTTCGCGCAGCTGCCCGTCTTCGGTCTCGAAACGGAGGGTTTGTCCGGGCGTAAAGGTAAACGCATCGCGCAGTAGCGGGGTTGTTTTAATGTTGGCGATGGTTTCGGTCTCCTGAGGCACGTCATAGCTCCGCAGATCAAGCGACTGCGGCCCTTTGAGCAGGTAATACGCCAGCGGGTATTGCAGGGTCGGCGCCGTAAGTTCGGGCGTCGCCTGTAGCTGAAAGTGAATATGGGGCTCCGGCGACCGTCCCGAATTGCCCAGCGCGGCCAGCACATCACCTTTCCGCACATAATCCCCGACCTTGACCGTAAAGCTGTCTTTTTTCAGGTGCGCTATCTTGGAATACAGGTAATCGGCATGTTTGATAATGACGGCGTTACCCCAGTTTTCCTTGATGTTTATGTTGCCGATAGCGTTGTCGTCGACACCGTCGATGACCGCCACTACGTACCCGGCTGCCGGAGCAACTACCGGCATGTTGTAGCCGTAGTAATCGTCGGGCGATTGGCCGGTACTCCGGAACGTTTTGTCCGAAGCATCGCGGATCACGAAATCCCAGGCAAAACGGTAGTTGTCTTTGTGGGTATATTTCCCGTTATACCCCTGATATACCGACCACTCGCCGAAGAAAGGCAGGCCAATCTGCACATACGTCGACTTCCCGAACCGCTGCTGGTAGTTCTGGTAGGAGTACAGGTTTTTTTCGGGCGAATGTTGCTGGTAAACCACCTCAACGATGCCCGGCATCCGGTTGCTCATCCGCAATACATAAATCACCATCGGTACGGTCAGCACAAACGGCAGCGATAAAACGGGCAGGCCGGCTTTTTCCGACAGATTCATACCGGCGACGGAGAACAGTACCACAAGGGGCATCAGCAGGACCACGAGCCCGTAGGTCCGCCAGTTAGCGACAAAAAAGAAACCACCTACCGCTAAGGCCGTCAGAATAAAGTTAAAGCCAATGTAATGGCTCCCGATGTGAATGGGATTGCCGCCCAGCGCCGTAAAGCACGCATACCCAACGCCAAATCCCAGTATTGACAGCGTGAAGCTGATCCGCGATGCCCACAGGATACCGGCAGCAACCAGCAGTCCTGTCACCAGATTGCCTTCGAACAGAATGCTGCCCAACGACCGCAGGTAATCCTGAAACCAGCCGGGCAGGGGCCAGCTTTCGGCAGCGTAATACCAGACCTGGGCATCTTCGGGGGCAAACACCAGCGGTTGGATGCCGGTAAAGCTGCCGATACACAGCAGGATGACCCAGTACGTCAGTACAAAGGCGAGGCTGAGCGAAGGCAGTTTTGCCTGGCCAAACCCGTGCACAAGCGCCGCCGACAGTAGCACCGAAAGCAGGCAGGCAATGCCGAACAGGGCCAGAAAAGCGCCGTTTACCTGGAGCGAAGCCGCCAGCCCCAGCGACACCAGCATGCCGTTGTAGCTGACCATACCCTGCTGCCGCAGCACCGGATTGATCCGCAGCAGGGCGGCTATTCCCTGGCAAAGCAACGCCCCCGCCAGACCCCAGATACCAATGCCCGGGGCCGTCATAGAAGCCAGCAGCAGCAAACCACCCGTTACGTTGTTTTGGGTAAAAAACAATTGGGCATAGCTGTTAAGCACACCGGACCCGATGGTTTTAAGCGATTCTTTCATGAAAAAAGGTCTTCGTTTGGGACACAGCCGTTAGAGGTCAAAGGCGCTCAGGTGGGCCGGTGTCGATTCCAGCTGGGTGAGGTACTCCACGGTTTCGGCCTTGCGGATCAGATGCGGCTGTCCGTCGGTGTCGATCAGGACAATGTTGGGCCGGAGCGAGATGAACTGCATCCACTGTGTCATGTTGTAGGCCCCGACGCGGTGCACCACCACCTGATCGCCTTTGTTGAGGAGCGGCAGCCGGATGCTCTCCCGCACCACGTCGATGTTCATACACAACGGCCCGTACAAGACCGTATCTTCGGTATACTGGCTGCATTCCTGGGCGGGCGAAATGGTATGCTCGTACCAGAAAGCCGTAAAGAGCAGGTTTACACCAAAATCCATGATGGTGGCCCGCCGCCCGTCGGATAAGCGCTTGTTGGCCAGGACAGTGCCGAGCATAAACCCGGCGTCGTCGATCAGGGCGCGGCCGGTTTCCAGAATCAGGAGCGGTAATTCTTCGGAGCGGAAGCCCGCACGGATGAGCGTTGAGCAGATTTGTTCGGCGTACTCATGAAACGAGGGGGCCACATCGGCGCCGTTCAGGTAGGTTCCCTTGAGGGTGTTGCGCGAAGCAAAGCCACCGCCCAGATCGAGGTATTGAATGTCGATACCAAACTGCCGCTTAATGTTCAGGGCCAGATCGGCCATTTTGGCGGTAGCGACGGCATAGGCGTTGGTCGAGAGCATAAACGTACCGATGTGGCAATGCAGCCCGACCAGATCCATGCGGTCTGTCTGGATGATTTTCAGGATAGCATCCCACGCCTGGCCGCTTTCGTAATTGAAGCCGAAACGGTCCCAGATGGGTTGTACGCCCGTGTCCATATTCACCCGGATCGCCACTTTGGGGCGTTTGCCCAGCTTCTGACTCACCGCCATCAGGCTGTAAAGTTCGTCGAGGTGGTCGATGTGAATGGGCGAATTGTTCTGTACCGCCACCATGTGGTCGTCGGTGGTTTTGTCGGGGCCGTTGAAGATGATCTTATCGCCCGGAACGCCGTTTTTCAGCGCTTTCTCGTACTCAAACCGCGACACTACTTCGGCCCAGGCGCCTTCCTGATGGAAGATGTTGCAGACGGCGTTCATGTAGTTGGTTTTGTACGACCAGGCAAACTGCACGTTCGGGTACCGGTTGGCAAAGGCACTGAACGCTTCCTGATAGGTTTGCCGGATGGTTCGTTCCGACAGGACAAACAGCGGTGACCCATACGTGTTGATAAGGTCTTTAACGGCAATGCCGTCGATGTGCGTATGCGGCATAAAGCCCATTTGCGGGCCGAATTTATTGGTGACGCCGGTATTCAGTTGTTTAATAACCGGACGTTCGTATTTCAGTTTCTGGTTGGTTTCCATGAGTAGTTGGTAGGGGTTGTTAAGCATTTATGCTAAAGCCTCCGGCCGGATCGTGACTTCGCCGGTAGTCGCTATCTGCTGGAAACGGCTTAGATCGCATACCATATCCCACGAATAGCGGACAAACATGCGGCCCACATTGTAGTCGGTAAAGGGTTCTACGGTCTGCCCCAGTGCCAGTCTGACCAGTGCTTCGGGGTGATTCTGGCCGCAAGCCGTTGCCAGGTACACCCATGCCGGAAAGCGGGGATTGATTTCAATCAGGTAGACATCGCCGGTGCTGTCTTCTTTGATCAGCTCCAGTTCGAGGCCACCGCCCCAGCGCGTTTGGATAACGACCGTCCGGGCCATATCCAGCAGCGTATCGTCCTCGATGGCAATGCCGGCCCAGCCCTTCCCGTTGCTGGTAACGTAGGTTTTGCGCATCGGCACCGCGCCGATCAGCCGGCCCTTACCGTCGCCCAGGGCTGTGACGTTGAACTCCTGTCCACGGATAAACTGCTGAACAATAATGGGAAAGCCCCATTTGGCCGAAAGCCTGTAAAAATATTGTTGCGCCTGGTCGGCGGTGTGGGCTACGTAAGCCTCGTAAAAGCGTCCTTTGACGACAACCGGGTATCTGGATTCAGCCAGTACCTGCATCAGCTCCCCGATACCGGTAACGGCATCGCTTTTGGGAACGGCAATACCAAACTGCCTGGCAAAGTCGGTGAGCCGGTCTTTCTGCCGGGACTCAAACTGTTCCTGAGTTGGCAACAGCGTTCGGATGCCCATGGCCGATAGTCTGCCGGCCAGCTTAATAAACGTGAGCAGTTCGGCGTCGAAATTGGGAATAATGAGGGTCAGGTCTTCACGTTCGTGGATGTACACCAATCGGGAAAGCAGCATTTCGTGGCCCATCGACGGATAAGGCAGTGTATATACCACGTCAGCCATATCGTCCATGTAAAGGCCCGGCTCAAGATTTTCGTAGACCAGCCCTACAATCCGTACCTCAAAATAGCCGCTTTCGCGCAGGCTCCGGATCACCGGAATGCCGGGACCGGGGTTGTCCGTATTGTTCAGCCCTGTCACCGCAATTGTGATTGGTATTCTGTTCATACATCCAGCAGGTTATGTTGTTTCAGCACTTTAAGAAAATCGTACAGGTCTTTTTCGCAGGTTGTTTCGTCAATGTCGTACAGGTCGAGCAGCAGGGTTTTCATTTCCTCCTCCGACTTACCGTCGCGCAACCAGTCCAGAATCCGGGCGCCGGTGGGGTTAGCCGAAAACGAATCACCCCGCGACGCATTAAAAACAAAGCCATTTTCGCTGACAGCAACACTTTTTCTTAGTTTCATACTACTTTTGATCAAATCTGTTACAATAGACGGATTTGCTTGCTGAAGCTTGCGGGCTATTCAGCGAATGACCTGAATGAGTCTGTGAATAACCTGATATAGTCAGCGAACGGACATGACCACCGAGACGTTTACTGCGTTTAGTTACCTGATTTATGAAGATAGCCGGGATGCTTCGCAATGGCTGAAGCAGTACCTGAGCGAGCTGGTACCTACACAATCAGTGCGTGTAGTCAGCGATTTGGAAACCGTTGAGAAAAAACTGGCCGAGGAGGAATACAGCGTCCTGATTGTACAGGTCGGAACACTGCCGGTCAACACGTTCAGGCGCCTGGCAAAACTGCCGGTGTGCCCGCCCATTGTGGTTTGTAGTGCCGACCGGGCCGTTGCTGCTGATGCCTATACACTCGATGCCGCCGGATTTGTTCAGCAGGGAGCCGACCGGGACACCGTTTACCGGCAGCTGCACAAAGCGTTGCAGCAGTCGGTCAGGCTGACGGGGGGACCGCAACCGGCAACCCGCCAACCGTTGCCGTTCTTTTTTGTGAAGTCGGATTACAAGATTGTACGCATCAATTTTACCGACATTCTGTTCGTCGAAGCAATGGGGGAGTACCTCCGGATTTATACCGATACCGGGCGGTATGTAATGCTGCAATCACTGACGCGGCTGCTGGAAATGCTGCCTGTACAGCAATTTCTGCGGATTCACCGGTCGTACATCGTTAACCTGTACCGGATAAATTTTATTCAGAATAACGTCGTGTCGGTGGGGGCCACGCAGCTGCCCATCGGTAAAAGCCACCGCAAAGCCTTTCTGGAGCTGATCGAGCAGATTGGCTTATTTTAACGCATAACCAGTCATCAACAAACCCTTAACCAACGATATGTCTGCTGCCTCAAACGTCCATTACCGTACCTGCAACCTGTGCGAAGCCATGTGCGGGCTCGAAATAACCTACCGGGACCGCGAAGTGCTGTCGATTGCGGGGGACAAGAACGACCCGTTTAGCCGGGGGCACATCTGCCCCAAGGCCGTAGCGCTGAAGGACATTTATACTGACCCGAACCGGCTGAAACGGCCTGTCCGGCGGACGGAAACGGGCTGGGAGGAAATCAGCTGGGAAGAAGCGTTTACCGAGGTAGTCACCCGGCTCCGGCAGGTGCAGGCCCAACACGGGACCGATGCCGTGGGCGTATACGCGGGCAACCCGTCGATACACAACCTCGGAACCACCATAGCGGCTCCGGGTTTCATTAAGGCCTTACAGACACGCCACATGTTTTCGGCTTCGTCGGCCGATCAGTTTCCGCATCATTTTGCAGCCTGGCAGATGTTCGGTCACCCGATGCTGATGCCGGTTCCCGATATTGATCATACCGATTACTGGCTGATTCTGGGGGGCAATCCCATTGCGTCAAACGGAAGTATCATGACCGCTCCCGATGTGGCTAACCGGCTCAGGGCCATTCAGCAGCGCGGGGGCAAGGTGGTTGTGGTGGATCCCCGCCATACCGAGACGGCCCGCAAAGCGGACGAACATGTGTTTATCCGGCCCGGTACCGATGCTTTTTTGCTGATGGCGATGGTGCATGTCCTGTTCGCCGATGAGCTGGTTAATGTAGGTCGCCTGGCGGCATTTACCGACGGGGTAGAAACGGTACAGGCCCTGGTCGCCACGGATTTTTCGCCCGAACAGGCGGAGGTCTTGACGGGAATACCGGCCCAAACCATCCGGCGGCTGACGCATGCGTTTGCCGCAGCACCCAAAGCCGCCTGCTATGGCCGCGTCGGGGTGTCGACGCAGGCGTTTGGCGGGCTTGCCCTTTGGCTGGTGAATGCCATTAATGTGCTGACCGGCAAGCTGGATAGTCCCGGCGGCATGATGTTTACCACCCCGGCGGTTGATTTTCTGGCCGGTGCCAAACCCTATAACCGCTACGGACGCTGGAAAAGCCGGGTGCGCGGGTTGCCGGAGTTCATGGGCGAATTACCCGTTTCGACCCTGTCCGACGAAATTCTGACGCCGGGACCGGGGCAGATCCGGGCAATGGTGACGAGTTGCGGGAATCCGGTGCTGTCGACGCCAAACGGCCGGAAGCTGGACGATGCCTTTGCGTCGCTCGATTTCATGGTGTCGATTGATATTTACATCAACGAAACCACCCGGCACGCACACATTATCCTGCCAACCGCAACCGGTCTGGAAACAGCACACTACGATACTACGTTTCACTTTCTGGCCATCCGGAATACGGCGAAATTTTCAGAGCCGCTGTTTGAGAAAGATACGGGAGCTAAATATGACTGGGAGATTTTCGAGGAGCTGCGGCTCCGGCTCGAACACGCTGAATTCGATGCGACAACGCCGCTACCCCGCCCCGAACAGAAAATTGACCTTGGCCTGCGGTATGGGCCCTATGGTAAAACAGGCTTATCGCTCCGGACGCTGATCGACAATCCGCATGGCATTGATTTAGGGCCGTTACAGCCCCGGTTGCCGGACCGACTGCTGACTGCCGACAAGCGGCTGAACCTGGCTCCTGAACTGATTATCGCCGATATTTCCCGCCTCAAAGAAGCCCTTACCGCCCGGCTGACCAATGCTATGCCCCTGCAACTGATTGGTCGCCGGCACCTGCGCGACAATAACTCGTGGATGCATAACTCGGAGCGGCTCGTTAAAGGGCCCAACCGGTGTACGTTGCAGATGCACCCGCAGGACGCTGCCAGCCGCAGCATTGTGGCCGGTCAAACGGTTACGGTGCGGTCGCGGGTGGGAGCCGTCGAGGTGCCCGTTGAGCTGACGACGGACATGATGCCGGGGGTTGTCAGCATGCCGCACGGGTACGGGCATGGCCGTAAGGGCGTAAAACTGGCTATTGCCAGCCAGCATGCCGGGGTTAGTATCAACGATTTAACGGATGAGCAGGAGATCGACGCCCTGACCGGGACAGCGGCTTTTAACGGCGTATGGGTTGAGGTACTGGCAGGGGAGAATGTATAGTGAGCATCATCATAGGCAGGTCGGTCACTGCAATCTACTTTTGATTAACTAAATGCACCGGCGCGTTGTTAACCGGTAAACTACACAACGTACTATGGAATTCGTCGATTATTATACCGTGCTGGGGGTACCGAAAACCGCCTCCGACGATGACATAAAAAAGGCCTACCGGAAGCTGGCCCGGAAACTGCATCCGGACCTGAATCCGAACGATACGGATGCGCATAAGAAATTTCAGCAGCTCAACGAGGCAAACGAAGTACTGAGCGATCCGGAAAAACGGAAAAAATACGATCAGTACGGTAAGGACTGGCAGCACGCCGAACAGTTTGAACAGGCCCGGCAACAGCGGCAGCAACAGGCCCGCCAGACGGCCGGTGCGGGCATGGGCGGAGAATATGACTTTTCGGACGGCTTTGGCGGTGCCGATTTCTCCGACTTCCTGTCGTCGATGTTCGGGCAGGAAGGTGGCGGGGCACGCGGACGGCAGGCTAAATTCCGTGGGTCTGACTATCAGGCTGAATTGCACCTGAACCTGCGTGATGCCTACACGACCCACAAGCAGACGCTGAACCTCGACGGGCAACAGATCGGTATTACCATCAAGGCCGGTGTTGAAAACGGTCAGAAAATCAAGCTGACCGGCTATGGCGCACCGGGTGTTAACGGCGGCCCGAAAGGCGATTTGTACATCACTATTCTGGTGGCTGAAGACAGCAGGTATAAGCGGAAGGGCAATGACCTGTATGTTGAGGAGGAGATTGATCTCTATACGGCCGTACTGGGCGGTGAAAAGGTGATTGAGACCCTGAGCGGGAAGGTGAAAATTCCGGTTGCGGCCGGTACGCAGAACGGTGGAAAAAGCCGTCTGAAAGGCAAGGGGTTTCCGGTCTATAACCAGGACGGCACCTTCGGCGATCTGTATGTGCAATGGCAGGTGAAGATACCAACCGACCTGACCGACGAACAAAAAGACTTATTCCGGAAACTGGCCAACCGTTAACCGCAACACACACTGTATGAATACGGAACACTTAATTTCAATCCGCGAATTCTGCCAATACAATCAGGTGGAAATTACTTTTATTGAGGCGCTGGAATACAATGGCCTGATCGAAACGGTGATTGTTGAACAGGTCGTCTATATCCATCCCGAACAACTGGTGCGGCTGGAAAAACTGGTGCGGCTGCATCAGGATCTGGCCATCCACCCCGATGATCTGGATGTCGTGACCGGCCTGCTGGAACGGGTCGAAGCGTTGCAGCAGCAGATTGTGACGCTGCAGAACCGGCTGGCATTTTACGAACCGCTGTAAAAACAAACAGCCGGTAACCATGCAGGTTACCGGCTGTTTGTTCGGGCGGATCCGGCGGCTTATGCCATCGTCAGCAGTTGCCGCTGTTTGACCAGATCTTCTTTTTTTACAAAGGTGACCGGGACAAATTTGTCCGTCGGCGAACCGATGTAATACAGGGTCCAGTCCTGATCGTAGCCGGACAGCATCTGCCGGATGCAGTCGACGCGGTCAAAGGACGGCACGGTGCAATCGCCCCAATAAAACAGTTCTACGCGATAATGCAGTGCCTGTTTCTGGCCGTTGATCGTGACGTCGATTTCGATGTCCTGTTTGCCGGGCACCGTCGGAATAGGGATTGCAATATGTGCCATGAGTGAAAAGGGTTAGTGTAATCCGAGGCTTTTTTCGGTTTCGCGGATAATGCGGCTTTTTTCCTTATCTGACTTCCCCTGCGCGTTGACAGTGCGCTCAAAAATGAATTCTTCGCCGTCTTTTTCATAGCGGTACCGCATAAACAGACGACCCGTTTCGGGATCCTCTTTAATCTGTTTGCTGTACGGCATATGGTCGTTTGTCGTCAGACTTTCAACCGTGCCGCTGTCTGACGGTTGTGGTTCGGGAGTTTCGGTGCGTTCGGCTATGATAATTTCGTCAACCTGCTGGCCTGTTGCCCGGCGGTCAACGTTCACCGAACGTGTGTCGTTTTGCGTAGCACCGTAACCTCTGCTGCGGGAGCTGATGACGGCGCCGTGTGCGCTGGCTACCGGCTGATTGTCCTGAAACCGTTTGGCTTTGGCGGGGCCGTTCACACCCAGTGAATCCAGAATGCGGGTTTCGAGTGTCTGCCGTTCAGCGGAGTCCAGACCCTCAATGTTAAACCGCTTGTGGTAATGCAGGGTACGGCCCGGTTCTTCGATATCGACCTTGATGGTCATGATCAGATCATCGACAATGATGTTCTTGCTGACAGACGACCGCTGCGCCATGGCCGTCAGCTGAAGGAGTAGTAAGGCGAAAAGAGCGAATAATTGTTTCATGCCTGAGTGGGGGAAATGACGGTGAAATGCTGCTGAATGGCTCCGGATGGCGGAGAATAACGTATGAAGAACGACAAATGATGAAAAAAGCGTGTAGACTGCTTAAAATTTTCCGGTCATGTGTTCTGTCGGTGCCAGCCGGTAAAAAATAAGGGCCAATCGTTTCCCCGTAGCTGCCGGAGAAACCATTGGCCCCATACTATTAAGTGCGTTCCGAAAGGAATACCAGTATTGTTTCGGACCTTCATCGTATCTGTTGTTTATGGGCTAACGCCTCATATACCAGAATGCCAAATCCTGTGCCAGAAATAATAGTATTCTGATCGTCAGTTGGTTGTGTTTTTGGTCTATTCGCGTTTTGTCCGCAAACGGACGGTTTTTCGTTCGTTTGCGGACAAAACCTCTATTCACTGCGCAGGGACCGGACCGGATTAATGAGGGCGGCTTTAACCGACTGAAACGAAACGGTAATGAGCGTGATGAACAGCGTCAACATACCGGCAAGGGCAAAGACCCACCACGCCACATCAACTTTATACGCGAAGGTTTGCAGCCACTTGTTCATGCCCCACCAGGCCAGCGGCGAAGCCACCGCCATGGCCAACAGTACGAGCCGGACATAGCCTTTCGACAGCATCGCCACCAGCCCCGGTACCGATGCGCCCAGCACTTTCCGGATGCCGATTTCCTTGGTTTTCTGTTGTGTTGCCAGCGACACCAGACCGAACAGCCCCATGCAGGAAATCAGAATGGTCATGATGGCAAAGTAGCTGATGAGTTGGCTCAGGCGCTGGTCACGATCGTATTGCCGGGCCAGGTCCTGATCCAGAAACGCGTAATCAAAGCTTTTTTCGGGGAAAAACTGATCCCACTGCTGCCGGATAAACCCAATGGTCTGCTCCACCTGCTTTGGCCGGAGTTTAATCGAAAAGACGTTTAGCTCAGGTTGCGAAATACTCATGACCAGCCCGTCAATCGGTGCATACAGTGACCGGTTATGAAAGTCTTTCAGCACACCGATGATCTTACCTTGTTTGCCCTCTACATTGAGGCCTTTACCGATGGCGGCCGACGGTGTTTTCCAGCCATACTGCTTCACGGCCGCTTCGTTGATGAGAAACGCGGCGCTTTTGTCGGTGGTATAGGCTTCCGAGAATTGACGTCCGGCTACCAGTTTAAGTCCATATGTTTCGGCAAAGTTGTGGTCAACGGCCAGAATGGCGGTAAACATCAGGTTTTCTTTCTGCGTATAGCCTTCCGGCACCACATTCCGGTGAACGCCTCCCGACCCGAGCGGTGCATTGGACAACGTTACGTCCTGAACCTGCGGATTGCGCAGCAATACCTCACGGAATGTTTTCAGCCGCTGATAACTGCTGTCCGAAGCAGTTGTAAAGACGTTGGTAATCTTTTGGTTACGGGTGTTTACAGTGATGATAAAATCCTTGTCGAAACCAAGCGGCTGATCGCGCAGGAACGCCAGTTGCTGAAACGTGACAAGCGCCCCGATAATGAGGCAAATTGATGCTACCAGCTGAATGCCAAGCAACGCTTCACGCAGGATACCGCCTTTCGCTTTGGCGCTCGAAAAACTGCCTTTCAGGGTCGCAATAGGCTGAAAACCGGACACGAAAAAGGCCGGATATACCCCTGACAGTACGCCCGATAAAACGGCAATGCCGATAAACGAAGGCAGCAGCCACCTGTCCTGAAGCAGATAGTTCAGGGTCAATTGCTTGTTGGTGAGCGTATTCAACACAGGCAGCAGTACGCTGATCAACACCAGAGACAACAGCAGCGCAAAAAAGCTGAGCAGCATCGATTCGCCTAAAAACTGTCCGATCAGTTGTTTTCGGGCACTGCCCAGTACTTTCCGGATACCAACTTCTTTGGCACGGCGGAGGGAGCGGGCAGTTGACAGGTTGATGAAGTTGATGCACGCAATCAGGAGCGTAATGCCCGCAATGCCCATAAAAATGTACACATAGGTCATGCTGCCGGCAGGTTCAGGTGTATTCTGTGTGGTTGAGCGAAGGTGAAAGTCGCGCATCGGCTCCAGTTTATACTCAATTCCCGACGCTATTTCCTTGTCGGCGTGGGCCTTCAGAAAAGCCGGGAAACGGGCATTCACGCTCTCCGGCGACCGGCCCTGACGAAGCAGCACGTACGTATACGAGTGCGAAATGACGAAGTTATACGGTAGGTTCTTTCGGGCGGCTTCGTTCTCCGTTGCGAACATCGTTTCGTAATTCGACATCATTTCCGGATAGATGTGCGAATTGTCCGGAAAATCGTCGATGACGCCGGTAATGGTCATCGGGTGCCTGCCTTCGTAGGTCAGCGTTTTGCCGATCGGGTCGGTATTGCCGAAGTAGCGCTGAGCGGCCTTCCGGGAGACAATAACCGAAAACTTATCACGCAGGGCCGTGTTCGGATCGCCTTTCAGGAACCTGAACGAGAAGATGTTGAGGATGGCCGGATCGCTGAAAAAGAACCGCTCTTCGTCGAACTTGACCGGAGCGCTTTGCGGATTGGTCCGTACCTCAACCGTGGCCGGACTGCGGAACATACGCGCCGATGTTTCCACCTCTGAGAACGTTGACGCTAACAGCGGCGAGACCGGCGGCGGTGTCAGGGCCAGTGGCTCAGTCAGCCCCGCGAATTTGGGCAGGTAGCTGATCCGGTAAATGCGGTCATGCTTCGCATGGAACTTGTCGTAACTAAGTTCATGCCGCACAAACAGCAGAATCAGAAAACAACAGGTCAGGCCGATGGTCAGCCCGAAAATGTTAATGAACGAAAACCCCTTCTGTTGCAGCAGGTTCCGCCAGGCGATTTTAAGGTAGTTTTGGAACATGTGATAAAGAGTGAAAGAGCGAGAGAGCGAAAGAGTGAGAGAGTGAAAGAGTGGCTGCCGCGCAAGCCGCTGTGCGGGAAGAGGGCTGCGTCAGCACACATTCACTCTTTCGCTCTTTTGCCGCACTGCGGCCGCTCTTTCACTCTTTATCTCATTCACTCTTTAACGACCGGACCGGATTAACGAGGGCGGCGCGGATGGTTTGGTAGCTGATGGTCAGGAGGGCAATCAGCAGGGCTGAAATGCCGCCGGCGACGAATACCCAGGCACTAAGCGGAGCGCGGTAGGCGTAGGCACTCAGGTACTTATCGAGCCCCCAATACGCAAGCGGTATGGCAATGATCGCCGCCAGTGCAACCAGCCACAGGAAGTGCCGGCAGAGCATAACGGTAATGCTGACCACCGACGCCCCAAGTACTTTCCGGATGCCGATTTCCTTTGTCCGCTGCCGGGCCGCCAGTGTGATCAGGCCAAAAATACCCGCACAGGCCGTCAGAATGGCCAGAATCGCCGTGAAGTTGATCATTTTCCAGACGCCTTCGGTCCCCATGTATGTCTTGTCAACTTCGTCGCTCATGTAGACGTATTTGAAGGGCCGTTTGGCAGGAATCTGCTTAAAGGCTGCTTCCAGTTCTGCCACGATAGCAGGGCTGTTCCGGACGTCGTCGAGCCGGATCGTGAGGTAGTCTTTCAGGTCCATTTTACCCCCGTACCAATGCAGCAGCGGCTCAATCTTGTCTTTCAGCGACTGATAGTGAAAGTCTTTCATCACGCCGATGACCGTCATTACTTCGGAGGAGTTACGGCCCTGAATCTGCTTACCGACTGCCGTTGTCCAGCCAAATGCCTTTTTGGCTGATTCGTTGATTAATACGGGTTTCGAGGTAGCGTCGCTGGCAATCGTCTCTGAAAAATCACGACCTTCGACCAGCCGGATGCCAAAGGTTTGCGTGTAGCCAATACCACCGGCTACGTGCCGCAGGTTGACAAACTTTCGGGCGGTGCCAACGGGCTCATAATCATTGTAATTAGACCAGTAGCGGGTCGGGATGACCGCCGAACTGGCCAGGCTGGTGACGTGCGGGTTTTTACGGAGCCGGTCAATGATGCCGGTAAACTGGCTATTGGCCGTTTTCGGGTCTTTGTAATCCAGATTTGTGCTGACAACCAGCAGATTGTCTTTATTGAATCCTAAATCCGCCCGTTTCATAAAGCTGATTTGCTGGCGGACGGCGATGGTACCAATGATAAAGAGTACGGCAATGGCAAACTGAACCACAATCAGGCTGTTCTGGGTCATCCGGTTGCCGCGCGGGTTGCTTTGCAGTTTGCCCTTAAGGCTGTTGGTCAGGTTGAGTTTGTTGAGCTGGTAGGCAGGGTAGGTACCTGCAACCAGCGTAACCAGCAGGGCAATGCCGAAAACGCGCAGGAACGTCGGGTAATCGGTGGTCAGGTCGATGGTCAGCTGCATACGTCCCTGGCGGAATTCATTAAACTGCGGTACCAGCACATAAAAAGCAAAGAGCAGGGATAGCCCGAGCGAGAGAAATACTACGAGTCCGGCTTCGACCCAGAACTGAGCCAGAATCTGACGGGTAGCCGAACCGATAACGCGTTTTACGGAGACTTCTTTGATGCGCGTCAGCGAAGACGCCATACTCAGGTTAATGAGGTTGATGCTGGTAATGAGCAGGATGAAGGCCGCAATGGTAATGGCCCCGTACAGAATGTTTTTGAAGTTTGGCTCGTCAATAAAAACGCGGTCTTTGACCGGTGCCAGCAGAATCTGCCGGTTCTGAGCCTCCCTGTGAAAGTGCGTTTTAACCAGCGCCGGAAACTTAGCTTCCAGCTTGCGCGGGTCGGCGTCGGGCCGGAGCTTCACGAAAATCTGCGCAAAGGTGTTATACCAGTCCGCACCCTCTTTAAAGCCCGGAAAGTCGTAGAGGTTGGTGGCCGGGAGCAGTACATCAAACTGAATAGACGAATTGGCCGGCAGTTCTTTCAGTACGCCGGTAACGGTGTATTGGAGGGTGTCATCCAGTGTAACCAACTTCCCGACCGGATTCGTATCACCGAACAGGTTTTGAGCTATCTTATCGACCAGTACAACGGACCGCTTCGTTTTGAGTGCCGTGGCCGCGTCGCCGTATTTTAACGGAAAGGAAAAGACATCAAAAAAGGTAGAGTCGGCGTAAACCGTTGACTCCTGGACGTTCTTGCCATTGGCGGTAATCCACGGATAACTCCAGGTCTGAATGTGCGTACCGGTTTCAATTTCAGGGTACTCTTCAAGCAGCTGTCCCAGCAGCGGATAGACGGTTTGCCCGTAGGCCTTGTCGTCGCTTTTCGTTTGTACAAAATACAGCCGGTCAATATCACGGTGAAACGCGTCAAACGTAAAGGACTTCTGCACAAACAAGAGCAGTATAATCACACTGGCCAGGCCGGTCGACAAGCCCACGATATTGATCGTCGTAAACAACCGGTTTTTCCACAGACTGCGGACCGCGATTTTAAGGTAATTACGAAGCATGGTGATATTTTGGGGTTACCGGGTTATTTGTTGTTACTGGGTTATTTGTTGTTGCTGAGTTGCTGGTTGTTGCTGGGTTGCTGTTGTAGCCACCACTCTATAATTCCGTCAAATCCTGTACCGGATTGATAAGTGGTTGATAATAAGAGGATATATTGGTGCTGTCAGTGTTTTTTGTCCGCCATCGGACACCGTCCGTTCATTTGCGGACGTGTGTTAAAGAGTGAAAGAGCGATAGAGAGAAAGAGTGAAAGGGGCTGTGCAGGTAGGTGGCTGAGTCAGACATATTCGCTCTTCCGCTCTTTGCTGTACACATTCGCTCTTTCGCTCTTTGCTGCACCGCAGCCGCTCTTTCACTCTTTGCTGTACACATTCGCTCTTTCGCTCTTTGCTGCACCGCAGCCGCTCTTTCGCTCTTTGAGTAGATAAAGGGTGGGTTTTCCTCTCTTTATCATGCAGCGACGAACGTTTATTCAGCAGGCGGCGGCGGTGGCAGCAACGGTAGGGGCAACGGGGTCGATGACACTGGGCGGTACCGGCGTAAAGCCGCAGAACAAACTGCCGAAATGGAAAGGCTTTAACTTACTCGACTTCTTTTCACCGGATCCGGCCCGTAGCCGGCCCGCAACCACCGAAGACCACCTGAAATGGATGCAGGACTGGGGCTTTGATTTTGTCCGGCTCCCGATGGCGTATCCTAATTACCTGTCCTTCGACCGTAGCCGGCCGATCAAGCCGGATGAAGTCTATCAGATTGATGAACGGGCGGTTGACCGGATCGACCAGTTGGTGCAGCTGGCGCATAAACACAAACTCCACGTCAGCCTGAACCTACACCGCGCACCGGGCTACTGCATCAATGCCGGCTTCAACGAACCCTACAACCTCTGGACCGATCAGACGGCAGTCGATGCGTTCTGTTTCCACTGGAACATGTGGGCAAAGCGCTACAAAAACGTGTCGGCCAAAAAAATCAGCTTCGATCTGCTGAATGAACCCAGTATGCGGGCTGATATGAACGATCAGCACTCCAAAAGCGGACCGGTCCCCGGGGCTGATTACCGGCGGGTAGCGATAGCCGCTTCGGACGCCATCCGGCGCGAAAACAAAAAACACCTGATCATTGCCGACGGAAACAGCGGAGGATCTACCGTGATTCCGGAGCTGGCCGATCTCGACATTGCCCAGAGCTGTCGCGGCTATACGCCCGGCAGTATTTCCCATTACAAAGCCCCGTGGGCCGTGAAAGACCCCGACCGGCAGCCCGAACCGAAATGGCCGGGGCAGGTGGGCAGTCAGTACCTGAGCCGGCAGATGCTCGAAACGTTCTACCAGCCGTGGATCGACCTCGTGAAACAGGGCGTCGGTGTGCATTGCGGCGAATGTGGCTGTTGGAACAAAACCCCGCACGATGTCTTTCTGGCGTGGTTCGGCGATGTGCTCAGCATCCTGTCGGCCAACGGCATCGGCTTTGCCCTGTGGGAGTTCATCGGCGACTTCGGTGTCATGAACTCCAAACGAACCGACGTAGCCTATGAAGACTGGCATGGCTATAAACTTGACCGTACATTATTAACCCTCCTGATGAACGCCTGATTGCATGTATCGTAACCTGCTTTCCTTATGTGTCGGCGCACTGATGCTGAGCTGTGCTCCGCAGCGCCCCCTGAACATTAATGTCGATAGCTTTTATAAGCCCGACCAGAATCCCATTGTCCGTGCCGATTCCAGCTACACGTTTTTTTGCCCGGTAAAGAATCAGGAAGTCCGCTGGCAGAAAGCCGATGTCTTCAATCCGGCGGCTATTGTGCGCAACAACAAGGTGTATCTGCTGTACCGCTGCGAAGACAATCCGGCGGCCCACCTCGGGGGCCGTACATCCCGCCTGGGGCTAGCCGAAAGTGAAGACGGTATCCACTTCAAAAAATACCCGACGCCGGTTTTATATCCCGACAACGATGCGTTTAAGCAGTATGACAGTCCGGGCGGCTGCGAAGACCCGCGACTGGTCGAAACCGAAGACGGGACTTATGTAGTTGCCTATACTTCATGGAATTATAAAACGCCCCGTTTGTCGATCGCTTTTTCGAAAGACCTGATCCACTGGGAGAAAAAAGGGCCGGCCTTCGCCGTAGCCCATGACCGGAAGTTTCTGAACGTACCCAGCAAATCGGGGTCTATCGTGACGAAAATGGTGAAAAATAAGCCCGTTGTCGCTAAAATCAACGGCAAATACTGGATGTATTGGGGCGAACATCTCGTCAACCTGGCGTGGTCGGAAAACCTGTACGACTGGTATCCGCTTCTGAACGACAAAGGCGATCTGCTGGCAGTGGCGCGACCCCGTCCCGGTAAGTTCGACAGCAGCCTGACCGAGTGCGGCCCACCGGCCGTTATCACCGAAAAGGGCATTGTGTTGCTCTACAACGGCCGGAATGCGACCAACCAGAATGCCGACCCGAATCTGGCGAAAGGCACGTATTCGGTCGGGCAGATGATTTTTGATCCGGCAAACCCTGAAAAAATGATCGGCCGCTCCGATAACTCGTTTCTGAAACCGACGTTGCCGCACGAGGTTGCCGGTCAATATAAATCCGGAACCACCTTTGCCGAAGGCCTTGTCTATTTCAAAGGTAAATGGTTTCTCTATTACGGCACGGCCGATTCCTTTGTGGGGCTTGCTGTGACCAAATAAGCTAAAAGTCAACCGTCAGGACCGATTCGAGTTGTTTGGCACTGACCGACGCGGGAATCTGCCGGAAGACAAAATTACGGATGGCGGCCAATATCGGGCTGCTGAGCTGGGCGACTTTGCCGGCCTGCCGCGATCGGTTTACGATGGCGTGGGTGCGGGAAAGCCGCCTTTTTTCAAAAGCCTGAAAGGCCGCTTCAACAGTCAGGTGTTTGTACCATTCCTGTGCCAGCACCACCGCATCTTCAATGGCCTGACACGCGCCCTGGCCCATATTCGGTGTCGTGGCGTGGGCCGCGTCGCCGAGCAGCAGGATGTTGCCGAAGGCATACCGGTCAATGGGCGTCAGGTCGTTGATGTCGGCCCAGATCAGCTGATCGGGGCGGGTGCGTTCCAGCAGGGCCGGAATAGGATCGTGAAACTTGCCGAAATGCCACAGCAGGTCATCGGGCGTATAGCGTTTATAGGCCTCGTTCCGGGGTGTGGAGTTGATACAGGCAAACCAATAGACCTGTTGCCCGGTCAGCGGGACCACCCCGAACCGGCCTTCGGTCCCCCAGGTTTCGGTTGCTTCGGTCAGCGTCAGGCCGGGCATATCAACGACTGCCCGCCAGCAGGTATACCCCGCATACCGCACCGGTTTGCCGGGCAGCAGCTTTTGCCGGACCGGCGACCGGATGCCGTCGCAGGCCAGCAGGTAGTCGGCCTCGGCCGAGGTGCCGTCGCTGAAATGAAGCGTTACGCGGTCGGGCGTTTGGGTGATGTCAACACAGCGTTTGTTGGTCCGGATACAGGCCGGATCGATGTACGACAGCAGCGTCCGGTGCAGGTCGGCGCGGTGGATAGTGAAATTGTCGGCCCCGAATTTTTGCGACATGGCCACACTATCGGTTTTCGTCAGGATGCGGCCCGATGGCTCTTTGATGGTGAAGGCGTTGAGTAAACGTCCCTTCTGCATAATGGCGTCCTGAATGCCGAGCCGCGCGAATGCCTGCATGGCGTTGGCGGCCAGCGCAAGGCCCGCGCCGACCGGCCTGATGTCGGGAGCGGCTTCGTAAATGGTGCAGGAAATCCCTGCTTTCCGGAGAGCAATGGCTGTGGTCAGCCCCGCAATGCCCCCGCCTGTAATCGCTACGTTCATAGTATTGTCTGTGAGATAACGCCACAAAGGTCCTGAACGCCGGCGAACTCTTTTTTTACATACGTTAAATTATATCGGCTTTATTGCTGCTAAAATAAAGGTTTTTGGAATCAGGGGTCAAATCGGGGGTCTTTAGCCCTTGTTTTGACCCCTGATTGTTTATCTTATTTCCGGAATACGTTTATCTTAATTCCCTCAGGCACGTATATCTCAAGCTCCTTCGTGTTATCCGGCTGCCCGGTTCGTAGCGGACTGCCTTCGCCGGAAATCAGATAGTCCGTATTCAGGGCAGGGTAGGCCTGCTTGATTAATCGTAACGATTCAAGGGTCAGGTTCTGCCTGCCTGAAAGGAACTGATAGAGTTTATCGTCTGATACGCCGGATCTGGCTGCTATTTCGCTCGTCTTAACGCCCAATGCGGTCTGAATTAATCTGAACCGCGACACCATATTACTATCTACCACGATCACGCATAATGTTTCCATAAAGATATTGCTGTTTACCTGACAAATATACAGATACTTATTTATTTACAGAAAAACTCTGTATAAGATTTGATTTTGTTGTATATATATAAGATATTTGTACGGTTGATTAACCCAACACCTCCTGAAATGTCCGTTTTTAAAATATTGCCACACATGGCAAGTATGACACAACTGCTGATTGCCATCGGGTTTCTGATGAGTTTGTGTCGGGTTGCACAGGGATACGCTAAGCGCCGGCGGTAAGAGGCGCTGCCAACTTTTACTTTTTAAAATTCTAAGAACGATGAATGAATTAACTAACCGCGCTCAGCTGGAACGTAGACTGGCTGACCGCAAGGTACTGCATGAAAAAATGCGGGCCATCAACGCGGCGCTCGGTCAGCCGGACGCCGGCGAGCAGATCATTGCCCTCGGCTACACCGAAGAGTACGCCCGGCAGATTATCCGGGACGGCGGGTTTACGCCGGACGAGTTTGAAACTAATCTGAAAGAGATTTCACGGATTACGCTACAGATTGCTGCCCTGCACGACGAGATATGAACGCACAACAATACTACCCCGGACAAATGATTGCTGAAATCCAGGCACTGGCGGACGCCCTGGCCCTTACCGTGCCGGCCCAGTTAACCAAACTGGCGGCCTATACAAATCAGACACACAATCCGGCCATTGATCCGGCCCGTATCAGACCGCTGCTGCTGAACAGCTGGTCAGCGGAATACGCCCTGCGCATGGTTCCGGACGACAGCGGCGAGTTTGCCGCCAAATCGTTTCCGACGGTATACTATGCCCCGCTTTTCTCTGCCCGTGCCTTTATCTATGCGATGACTGCACTGATTATACCCACGGAAGCCGACGCGCCGGCGGCTATCCGCTCTTTTGACGACTGCTATCCGGCCTGTTTGTTTGAAAAGGACCAGTCATGGTTTGATCTGATCGGCCTGTTCCGGATGACCGCAGCATCGGAGGATCAGATAACGGCGAGTATTACCGCATTGACACCGGCCGATTTACAGGCGTTTCATCAGGCGCTGGTAACGCTCGTCAACCTGCTTAACCTGGTACATGAGGCTTACATCAGACGCACGCTGGGGCCGGACGTTTACCGGCAGCTGGCGGGATCAATGCCTCTGTATTTGCAGGAGTATTTTGTTGAAGAGCGGCTTGAGCAGCTACTCAGGACAGAAACCGGATTAATAACATATCAGGCATAAACACCATGAATACATACGTAAAGTTCTGCCCGAACGTGTTTCTGGCAAAGTGCACTGAAAAGCACGAAAAAGGTGAAGTTATCAACGTGACTACACAGTACGGCAAGGATAACGAGAGTATCGTGTTTAACCTGATCTACCAGAAAGAGGGCTTTTTCTACTACTCAATTGTACGCGCTGACGGCTGGAATGTACAGGAACGGGCAAAGGCCAAAGCGGAAAAGTACGGCGAATGGGCGGCGTCTGCGGAGGCAAAAAGTGAAAGCCAGTTTAACCGCTCGCATAATCTGGTTAAAGACATTCCGATGGGTCAGCCGATATTGGTTGGCCACCATAGCGAAAAGCGCCACCGGAAGGCACTAAACGACAGCTGGGACGCACTGGGGCGGGCGGTATCGCTGACAGAAAAAGCGGCAAGCCACGAAGATAAGGCAGCCTACTGGGCCTCGAAGGCGGATACGATTAATCTGTCAATGCCGGAAAGCCTTGAATACTTTGAATTTGAGCTGGAGCGGGCAAAACGGAAGCATGAAGGGCTGAAAAACGGTACAATCGCCCGTAGCCATTCATTCTCACTGACCTACGCCAAAAAGGACGTTAACGAGATTCAGAAAAAGCTGGAGCTGGCCAAACGACTCTGGGCATAACTATCTAATTCCGCCCGGTCCTTAGTGACCGGGCTAAACCTCCCTGAAATCAATCAACATGTCACAGGAACAAACAAATGGTTTGAACGATCAGACCGTAAATCCGTATCAGAAATTTCAGCAGGCCCCGGGCACCCAGGTAACGGATATACTCAACGAGAGTAAGAAACGGATTAAATACCTCGAAGGGCATCCGAAACAATACCGTTTCGATGCGAAAGAAGGCGGTTTTAACATCAACGGGGCCGAAAAGCTGGGAAATACCCTTACGTTTCAGCCGATTGCGTGGCGCATCTTCACGGATAACATCTTGAATATGGGGACCAAAAACTGGGCTGAAATTTTCTTTGTGGATGATAAGAACTGCGTTTCGGCGGTACTCTTCCACGGCTACTCCGTCGACAATATTTTCCGCCTGATCGAGCCGCTCTATTATGACGACCTTACCTTGGCCGATGTCGTGATTACGGCGGTGGCCGAAAAGAAGGAAAACAACAAGATCCAGCCGAAGGGAATATACCACATTGCCGGGTTCTCATATAAGCTTGGCACCCCTGAGCGTACGGCCGAACTGAAGCAGTTTGCAAAGGAGCATAAGATCTTCCGGCAGGAAACGCTGACCGATATTGCCAATATCAAAACGGCCTATAACTACTATAATCCGTTCGGCAACCTCGGCGACGACACCGATATGCTCCAGATCCCGCCCACTGCCTGAACCGGTAAGCAATAACTAATGAACACAGGCCCGGTCACAACAGCCGGGCCTGACTCTTCCCTTCTGTATTCCCGATCGACATATGCCCTCATCGTGTCGATTTACACCCAACAACATAAACATGAGCACAGAAACAACAGAAGATACCAAACCGGCAGAAGCATCCGTCGTCACCAACCCGAAACCGGTCCTGTTTGAGACAACGGACGCCGTTATCGAACGTTATCGTGCTGACTATATGGGGCTTGTTATCAACGGCCCCGATGACCGGCAGGGAGCGGAGATCGTTCACGCCGCCCGTATGATCGTTAAAAATGCCCGTGTTGCGCTGGATAAGGCCCGTAAAAAACTCGTTGAGGATTCGGTAGCTTACCAGCGGCTGGTAAACGGCGAAGCCAACCGGATTAAAGCCCTGCTTGAGCCGATTGAACGTCACCTTGATCAGCAGGAAGGCGATTATGACTACCAGCGGGAACAGATCCGCATTCAGAAGCAGCTCGCCGAACAGAAGCGTATCGAGGAGCGCGTAACCCGTCTGCGTAGTCTGGATTTTACCTATGATCAGCGGGGCGAGGTGTTTACGCAGTACAAGGCGATGCCCCTCACCTGGGAGGATGTACAGAAGCTGCCCGAAGATCAGTTTAATCAGTTTATCGCGCTAGCCGCTGAACCTTATAATGCCGAACAGGAGCGGCTGGCAGAGCTGGAACGGAAGCGGGCGCAGGAGGCCGAACGCGTCGCCGAAATTCAGCGGCAGCAGGAAGCCGAACAGGAGCGCCTGCAGGCTGAGCGGCTGGAACTGGAGCGGCAACAGGCTGAACTGGTCCGGCAGCAGCAGGAAGTACGGTTTACCGGACGGGTTAACGTCCTGCTCGGTCTTGGGTTTATAGGGTTTGTCGAATCTTCCGACATTGATGGCTTCCTGTACGAGGGCTCCCGTTCCCGCGTCTTCACGTCCGAACTGAAAACCATGGACGATGCCGGTTTTGACAGGTTTCAGGCGCTGCATCAGCAGGAGCTGGTACGGCTGGCTGAGGCCGAACGCAAACGGCAGGCGGATATTCTGGCAGCGGAGGAAAGGGCACGGGTTGCCGAGCAGAACCGCATCAAGGCGGAACAGGAAGCTGAGGCCGAACGGCAGCGTAAGGAAAAAGCCAGGGAGGAGCGCCGGTTGCGGCTGATGCCCGATCGCCAGAAGCTGGCGGGGGTATCCTCGGGCCTTACATCCTTTGTGCAGACCCTGCCGGCCATGAAAACCGATGAAGGGAAGGCGGCCATTGCTGAAATCAGCAGCCACATTGCGCGTCTTGTTAAGTGGATTGATCAGAAAGCCGAAACGCTATGAGCTACGGGGACTACGGCCTTGATGCCGTCAAAAAATCGCGCGAAAGCGGGCAGACTGAAAAGTGGTGGTTTGATCCGTGGTCAGACCAACGGATCACAACCGGCCGCCAGTTCTACATGTGTTTTTCCAACTGGGTAGCCAGCCGGCGAACTATTGAAGCCTTTGCAACTCAGGAGCCGGTTGAAAATGTAGAGGGCGACCAGTGTCTGAAGTGCCGGAAGAAAGCCCCGAAGATGCACTACCACATTAACGGGCTGGAATATGGCAACCGGGGCATGTATCTGGCGCTATGCCCCGAATGTGTGGCGTGGGCGGCTGAATATCTGAATAAGGAAGATACAGAAAAGCCCGTTGATCCGGGTAAGCAATTCGAACTATTCTGATGTTATAATAGATAAATTTATTGTGCTTTATGGGAAAGCGATTAAAATAACTCTAATTGCTTTCCCGTAAACTTGTCACCACCAAAGATAGAGCTAACTTGTTCTTTGAAGATAGTCATACTTTTAGCAACTAAGACATTTTCTTTAGGCTTTTCTGTCTGTAATGACAATAGATAGTTTATCCCTTCATATTGTGGCAGCTCAGCCCAGCTCGAATGTGGCATCAAAAGGATTATTTTCTTCCTTTGTGCTTTCGCGAAGTTGATAGTATGCATGGTACCGCTACTTTTCATCATTTCGATTGGTACAACCAAATCAGACAGAGCGGACTGAATTCTATTCCTTTCAACAAAGCTTTTTTTGCCTCTATTGATATTGAAAATCAGTTCTGATATTAACGCTCCTCCTGAGTTTATTATCCTGCTAGCTAGCCCATAATTCTCTTTAGGATATACAGAGTCCAAAGAATTAGGCATTACTGCAATTGTATAGCCCTGATTAGTGATGGCACTGTTATGTGCTAAAGTATCAATTCCCAATGCCAGTCCGGATACAATCCCAACGTTAAGGCTTGTTAATTCGCTGCATATTCCATTTGTTATACGCTCTGCTTGGCTGGACACATCCCTAGTACCAACAATAGCAGCTAAAGGTTTATTTAAAATTTCCCCTTTTGCATAGATAATAGGTGGTGGATCTGATAGCTTAAGCAAATATTTAGGATAAATGTTAGAATAATAAGGTACTGGTTTTATATCATAATACACTAATTGGCTAACAGCTATGTCTCTGTCCTTTTTTGCTTTCTCAATAAGTTTTTTTAAGTCAGATTCTTTTTTTGAATGTAATAAACTAGAGTTTAATTTATTATTCGAAAGAAAATCAAGCAATTCACAGTTATTTATTCCAGTTATAATAGAATAAATATCTTGTATATTATAACCCGTTAAATATGTATACAATATAATGTCTTCAATCGGTGCGTTGGGGATCATATAAACGGGCTTAGAGAAGTTAAGAAGGCTGAAACGGCTCTATAATTGATTTGCTGATCTCTAACTAATTCTTCTGAGCTCAGAAAGCGAAATGTAAACTCCTCAAATACATCTCCTTGTATTTCATAGTTGTGTTTTGTGTATTTGTTACCAAACTTACCTAAAGTTAAGAAAATAATTCGTTTAACACCAGCTTTTGTTAATAATAATCGTGCTGTTTCTGCTGAAGTACCGCTCCGCGAATAGTCATCAATTATACAAACTACTTTACCAGCTAACTTGTCTCTGTAATCAGGATGTATATGTATGGTGTTAAGTTGATCATCGCATTTTGCAAAGTCTCGGTCTGTTGCATCCATGTTGCTACGTTTTATAGCCGCAGAACTTCGGACAAGTATAGGGCTTGGTACTTTACCCCTATACCTCCTTGGTTCTCCTTTGTACATTTCTCTTATTTTTTCTTTAAATTCTTCAATTGAAGGATCTGTACCAGGGGATGATGAAGGATATATTCCCCAGTAATCGACTTCATCTAAACCCGCGTTGACTTGTACAGAAAAGCTGCTGATTAAAAAATATACAATAAATAAATTTATATACTTGCTTTCGTTAGCTTTAAGGCACTTTTTAAATTCATTATTCATGCGAACTATATCCTGACTTTGGAAATATGTGTTTGCATTTGTTAGTGAAAATACTGTAGTTATATTGTCAACCTTCTGACTAAAAAACCAAGGCTCAACATTACTTTCATTTAAAGTGAAAAATCTATTAAGATCTCTGCCAGATTTTATTCTAACTCCATAATGAAATAATTTACTGTTCTGACTATTTCTATCAACATACAATGCAGACAAAAGCAGGATTTTATTATTGGATGCAATGTAGAAATCAGGATTTTTCGATCCCAATATAAATACATCACGTTTATTATATGAAGAATAATAATTTAAAATTCTACCTATTATCTGATCACATCTGTCTGCTTGACTAATCGACAAGAAAGTTTCATAGTCAGTTGGGACTAAATTTAATTTGTTCCTGTCTCTTGATATTACAATGACTTTATGTTCATTGCTAAGTTTTAGAAAATGATCAATACTGTCTTTTATTTCATTATTAATAATACCGTTATTATTGAAAAGCGCTTCTAAACTTGTGACTAGTAATTTCATTTGGCTGAAACGTTTTAAATGGAATGGTATAAATACCAATAAACAAAATCACTGGATTTATTGAATACATATCAATGAGATTTTTAATGTAAAAGTTTTAAGTTGGGAATTCGGGAAAGTAATAAGGCATAATGTGAATGATTGAAGAGTGATAAGAAATGTATAAGCATACAAACTTGTTCAGCTTAGTTAATGTGGGATGAATAAAGTGCCAGGCACTGCACAAGACTTGTACTCAAATGGCACAGATGAGGTTATTATAGGTGTATTGCAGTATAAAAACAGCATAAAGTCAAATATACTCTTTTTCATGTGAGTATTGAACAAACGGTTGTTTGCTTTTTTTTAATTACTTACATCCATTTAGGTAAGTCACATTAAAGCTCGGCACATGACTGGGCTTTTTTGCTATTCGGGTGTTTCCGTTACATTTAATCGCAACAACAAATACCATCATGTACACCCTTCTTCAGCTCCTGCTGATGGCCTTATTCGTAGGGCCGTTTGCCAGTCTGCTGTACAATGTCCGGCGGCACCGCGCCGAATGGATGGACCTGTACGGCGTTTACGACCGCGCTATTTCCCGCAAAGCGGCCTGGATTTTTCAAAAACACGCCCTCCGCCATGACCGTCCGCTCCGCTGGATGCGCCGGAAGGGCTACGGCCGTTTAATCCCTTATCTGCAATGAGCGAACTTCGTAAAGAAAAGATCGGTGTCCTGCGCCCGGATCAGCGCAACGCCAACAAGGGTACGGAATACGGTGCCCATCTGTTAGAGAAATCCCTGCGTGAGCTGGGGGCGGGCCGTTCCATCCTGCTGGATAAGGACGGAAACGTGATTGCCGGCAACAAAACGCTGGAAACCGCCGCTGCAATCGGCATGGAGGATGTTATCATCGTGCCGACGGACGGGACTAAGATCATCGCCGTGCAGCGGCTGGATCTGGATATCAACTCCAAAAAAGGCCGTGAGCTCGCCATTGCCGACAATAAGGTGTCGGAAGTCAATCTGGAGTTTGATCAGGATGTGATTGATGCGCTGGCGGCTGACTTTGAAATTGAGCTGGCCGACTGGGGATTCAGGGAAGAAAAGGTGTCTGTTACCGCTACCCAGCAGAACGAGGGCGGCCTGTCGGCCCGTTTCATTGTACCACCCTTTTCCGTACTGGATACCCGGCAGGGCTACTGGCAGGAACGCAAAAAACTCTGGAACGAACGGATCGGAGATCAGGGCGAAAGCCGCACCAATACCCTTCGTACATCGATGTCCGTTGACGACCCGTCGTATTACCGTCAGAAAACCGGCGCTGAGAAACTGGCGGGCCGGAAGCTGACCAAGGAAGAATTTGAACGGGATTACTACGTCCGTCGTACCAATATGCCCGCGGGCGTGAGCCTGCTTGATCCTGTACTCTCCGAGCTGGTTGTTCACTGGTTCGGTATCCAGGGCGGTAAGGCATTTGATACGTTCGCCGGCGACAGTGTGTTCGGTTTTGTCTCCTCCGCCAGCGGTATGAGCTTTACCGGTATTGAACTCCGTCCCGAACAGGCCCGGCTGAATCAGGAACGCGTCGATGGTGAGGCATTACCCGCCCGCTACATCTGTGACGACGGCCGCAATGTCTGTAAACACATTGAGGAAGAATCGCAGGATCTTTTTTTTAGCTGCCCGCCGTATTTCGACCTCGAAGTCTATTCCGATGATCCGCATGATGCCAGCAATCAGGATACCTACGGGGAGTTTTACAAAATCCTGCATACGGCCTTCCTGCATGCGGTAACCCGTCTGAAACAAAACCGGTTTGCCGTCGTCGTCGCCGGCGACGTCCGTGATAAGAAGACCAGCGCCTACTACGGCTTTCCGCAGGACATCATCCGGACCTTCCGCGAGGCGGGTCTTCATTACTACAATGATATGGTACTGGTTGAGGTTTCCGGCAGCGCCGCTATTCGTGCCAACAACCAGATGAAGCACCGCAAGCCCGTTAAGATGCACCAGCAGGTGATGGTTTTCTACAAAGGTAATCCGCGTGAGATCAAGAACCACTTCCCCCAAATAACCTATGAAAGCTCAGATCTGGAATCATTCGGTGTGGATACCGGAGACGGACCCGCAACGGCTGAAGACTGAACTGGATGCAGCGCTGAGCTGCTCAGCGTTTACTGTGCTCAGAGTGGCAGAACATCACTTTGAGCCGGAAGGCTATACCGCGCTGTGGCTGCTGGGCGAATCGCACCTGGCCGTGCATACCTTTCCCGAACACGGTACCAGTTACCTCGAACTGTCCTCCTGCATGATGGATAAGTACGTGCTGTTTCTGGAAGAAATCGAACGCCGTTTCGGGCAGTAACGCCCCTGTACTCTTATACCATAGTACTCTTATATGCCATTCAGCTCAAAAGACCAGATCGCCCGCCGCCGCGCACAGGTAGCCACTCTCTATCTGAAGGGCTGGCAACAGGCGGCCATTGCCGAGGAGCTGGACGTTACACAGAGCCAGATCAGCCAGGACCTGAAAGCGATCCGCGAAAACTGGAAAACGGGAGCCCTGATTGATTTCAACGAGGCTAAAGCCCGCGAACTGGCCCGGCTGGATCTGCTGGAACAAACGTACTGGAGTGCCTGGGAGCGGTCGCTGAAACCCTTCAAAAAGAAACAGACCAAAATGAGGGGTGAGGTGAACATGAACGATGCCAGCCAGAAGCAAAAGGCCAAAAACCTTGAAACGACCGAGGCGACTGAAGAGCGGGTCGGTGATCCGAAGTTCCTCGACGGTGTACTGAAGTGCATTCAGAAGCGGGTGGATATCCTCGGTATCGATGCGCCGTCAAAACAGGAGCTGACCGGTAAGGACGGTAAGCCGCTGAACGTAACTATTTTCAAGATTCCTGACAATGGCCGATAGAGTCATAGAACCACAACCGGGCTACCAGCTGCTGGCGATGTCGTCGCCGGCGGATATCGTCATTGGCGGGGCCGCTGCGGGCGTGGGGAAGACGTATGTACTGTTGCTGGAAGACCTCCGCCACATTGATATTCCCGGTTTCGGTTCGGTTACGTTCCGCCGGACGCAGCCCCAGATCCGCGCCACGGGCGGTTTGTGGGATACGTCCATGGAAATCTACCCGTTCGTCAACGGCAAACCCCGTGAGACGTTTCTGGAGTGGGAATTCCCGTCGGGGGCTACTTCGAAGTTCGCCAGCCTCCAGTACGAAAAGGATATCCATAACTGGCAGGGTGCCCAGATACCGCTCCTGAAATTCGATGAACTGACGCATTTTACGAAAAAGCAGTTTTTCTACATGCTGTCGCGGAACCGGTCGACGTGCGGCATACGGCCCTACGTCCGCTGCACCTGCAACCCCGATCCGGAATCCTGGGTGGCAGAATTCATCAGCTGGTGGATTGATCCGGAAACGGGTTACCCGATCCCTGAAAGGGAGGGTGTCGTGCGCTATTTCATCCGCTACGGTGAGGATTATATCTGGGGGGATACCTACGACGAAGTGATTGACAAGGCGTGGTTTTTTCTGGAAAAGATCGTCACAAAATCCGGACAGCCGGCGACGGACTTTGTCAAATCAGTCACCTTCATTTCGGGTACGATCTACGACAATCAGGCCCTGTTAACGAAGGATCCCAGCTATCTGGCCAACCTCGTGAGCCAGGACGAACAAACCCGGCTCCAGCTGCTCGACGGTAACTGGAAGGTGGTACTGTCCGATCTGGATATTTACGACTATCC
>NZ_CAMFHL010000054.1 GCF_945952095.1 uncultured Arsenicibacter sp.
CTTCCTGGAAGGTCAAACACCAGAAGTCCCGTCCCTTATTCCTATGCTCATAACCATACGTTCCCGCAGGCTTGCGCTGGGTTGCCTGAGTGCGCTTGCGCTCAGCCTCTATGCCTGTTTTCAGCACAAACCCGTCAGCCAGGCAAGCACCGCTGCCAGCAGTCCGGCTACCCCTGTATCTACCGGCCGGATTCTGGTCTTTTCAAAAACGAAAGGCTGGCGGCACACGTCGATTCCGTTCGGAATCAAAGCCTTGCAGAAAATCGGGCAGGACGCACAGATACGCGTCGATACCACCGAAAACGCGGCCTGGTTCAACGACGACAGCCTGCGACACTACCAGGCCGTTGTTTTTCTGAGTACGACCGGCAACGTACTGAATGCCCGTCAGCAGGCGGCGTTTGAGCGCTACATCCAGGCCGGTGGCGGGTACATGGGTATCCATGCTGCGGCCGACACCGAATACGACTGGCCGTGGTACAACAAACTCGTCGGCGGTTATTTTTCCAGCCACCCGAATATGCCCAATGTCCGGCCGGCCACGGTGGATGTACTGGATAAAACCCATCCGTCGACCACGCACCTCCCCGACCGCTGGCCCCGCACCGACGAATGGTACAGCTACCGGTCGCTCTATACCGGTCTCCGCGTACTGGCCAACCTCGACGAAAACTCCTATGAAGGCGGCACCAACGGCGCCAACCACCCCATTGCCTGGTACCATGAATTTGACGGCGGACGGGCGTTTTACACCGGTGGCGGCCATACCGACGAATCCTATACCGAACCGCTGTTCGTGCAGCACCTGATTGGTGGTTTACGGTACGTGATGGGTACCGGCAAGCCGCTCGACTACAGCAAAGCCTACGCCGTGGAAGCCCCCGAAGAAAACCGGTTTGTCAAAACAATTCTGGTTAATGACCTGAACGCGCCGATGGAACTGGCTGTGGCCCCCGACGGCCGTATTTTCTTTTCGGAACTGAACGGCAATCTGTCGGTCTACGATACCCGCACCAATCAGACCAAACTGGTGCACAAACTGCCGGTAATCATCAAAGGCGGGACGGGCCTGATCGGCGTAACGCTCGACCCGAACTTCAGCCGCAACCAGTACATTTACCTCTACTACGCCCCGCCGACCGAAAGTGAACCGATTGATTTTCAGCTCTCACGATTCACCGTTACGCCCGACAACACGCTGGACCTCAAATCGGAGAAAGTGTTGCTGAAAGTGCCGGTGCAATACAACAGCGGCTCGCACCACGGCGGATCACTGGCCTGGGATAAAGACGGCAACCTCTACCTGTCAACCGGCGATAGTTCCAGCCCTTTCCCGTCCAACGGCTATGCCCCGATGGACGAGCGCCCCGGCACGGAGTACTACAGCCTCGACGCCCAGCGGTCGGCCGCGAACACCAACGACCTGAAGGGAAAAGTACTGCGGATTCACCCGGAGGCCGATGGCACGTATACCATTCCCGACGGCAATCTGTTTCCGAAAGGGATGGCTAAAACGCGGCCGGAGATTTATACAATGGGCTGCCGGAACCCCTACCGCATTGCCGTAAACCCCAAAACCTCGGTGCTGTATTGGGGTGAAATCGGGCCGGATGCGGGTAAGGACAGCATCCATGGACCACGGGGCTATGATGAGTTTAACCAGGCGAAAAAAGCGGGTAACTACGGCTGGCCGTATTTTGTCGGCAATAACTACCCCTATGCCAAATGGGACTTCGCGACCAACATGGCCGGTCCTCGCTTCAATCCGGCGGCTCCGGTTAATACCTCACCAAACAATACCGGTCTGACCACCCTGCCACCGGCCACACCCGCCATGATCTGGTATCCCTATGCTGCCTCCACCGAATTTCCGGAACTGGGGCTCGGCGGCCGTAGTGCGATGGCAGGGCAGTTTTACAGCTATAATGCCCAATCCACCGCCCCAAACCGCTTCCCGGAATACTACGACGGTGCGCTGTTTGTCTTCGACTGGATGCGGAACTGGGTCCTGGCGCTGCGCTTCGACAAAGACGAAAACTACGTCCGCAGTGAACCGTTTATGGCGGCCAACGGCGATTTCCGCCGTCCGATTGATCTGGCATTCGGGCAGGACGGCGTTATGTACATGCTCGAATACGGCTCAGTCTACGGCGCCGATAACGAAGATGCGCGGCTGGTCAAAATCGAGTACAACCGTGGCAACCGCGCTCCCGTTGCCCGGGCCAGCGTGCTTGATTCGGCGGCGTCAGCCCTGGCCAGTTCCCGCGCCTTCCTGACATCCGACAACCGCAATGCCCCCTCCTTCCGCGAAGCGGCCGGAACCGCTCCGTTACGGGTCCGGTTCAATGGCCGCGGCACCGATTTCGACGATGACGACCAGCTGACCTACCAGTGGCTGTTCGACGGCAAAACAGTCGGCGCTACCAAACCGGCTGCCACCTATACCTACACGCAGCCGGGCGTTTATAACGCCGTTTTTGCCGTAACGGATCAGACCGGCCGCGTCGGGCGGGATACGATTGTGGTCACCGTCGGCAATGCCAAACCGGACATCACGGTTCAGACCAGCAACAACAAGTCGTTTTACTGGCCAGGCAAGCCGTTTTCGTACCGCGTCGTAGCGACCGACAAGGAAACACCGGCCGTTGATGCACGCAGGATCAGGGTGCAGTACAGCTACAACCCGCAGCCTTCCACGATGAACAATGAGCAGCCTTCAGGCCATCAGGCAGAACTGCCGGGAAGCGATTTGCCGGGCAAAGGACTTATTGCCGGCAGCGACTGCAAGGCCTGCCATACTATCGACAAGCCATCCGTGGGGCCAACCTTTACGGCCATTGCCCAACGCTATAAAACGCAGAACGGTGCGGTGGCACTGCTTGGCAAAAAGATCATCGACGGCGGCGGGGGCAGCTGGAGCAAAGACCACGTCATGAGCGCCCACCCGCAACTGTCGGCTCAGGACGCGCAGGAGATGGTGAAGTACATCTTCTCACTGACCGACACCAAAAAATCCGCCGCGACACTGGCTGCGACCGGCACCTTACCACTCAACGAACACACGGCCGACGAGCCGCGCGGCCAGTACTCGCTGCTGGCGACCTACACCGATGAGGGCGGTAACGGCGTCGGTCCGCTGACGGCAGCGGAGCTCATCACCCTCCGTAACGCCAAAGTCATGGCTCCTTTTGTGGATGCGCACGTCGGTTTCCCGCGTTGGGGGAACCGCCTCAGCGCCGGCAATCATAAGTCGTACCTGCTGCTGAAACACATTGATCTCACTAATATCCGGTCGTTTACATACGATTACAGTTCGAAAGACAAGGACGGTGAAATTGAGCTACGGCTTGATTCCTTCGCGGGCCCGGTCGTCAGCCGGGTTGCCTACACAGCTACGGGCGATTTTGGCAAAGCAGCGCAGGTGACGGGTGTGCTCGACAAAGCCATGACCGGGCGGCATGACCTTTATTTCGTAGCCGTCAAACGCGACAAGCCGAATAACGAGATCATTCAGTTTAATTACCTGGTCGCAAACGAATGATGCCGTAGTTCACCAAAGCAACTGCCTGCCAATAAGGCACAAACCTACACAGGCCCATAGCACACGAAGACGTCTGTTCTTTTGTGCGCTATGTGCCTGTGTGGTAAAAATCTTTCGCCGTAAAGATCTTTTCTCAGAACTGCATACCGACGTTGATGCCGGGCCACATCCGGACACGGGTGCGGTTGTCAACCAGCTGATCGTATATGGTCCGGTTTGACCATTTCGGGCCGATGGCGGTACGCTCGCGGTTCTCCTGTTGTGACACCTGCACGTTGAATGTCGGGGTAACGGTAATGGCTACACGTTTGTAAACCGGCACAATAAAACTCACCCGTGCCTGATTCAGCATATTCAGTTTATCCCAGCTCGTTGCCTCCTCATGAATCTGATACGACATGGCTTCCACACTCAGTTGCAGGCGTTTGCCCAGCGGCATGTTTGTACCGATCCCGTAGCCATAGCCCCAGCGGGTGCCCGCCGACGGCCAGTTGGCCCCCACGGCGAATATGTTGTAAAACTGACGGTTGCCACCCATTTTGAGCGCTACGTTGCCCAGCAGCACATCACTGGCCCATACCTCAAGGCGCCGGTAACCGCCCGTCCGCGCCAGGCTGATGAGGCCGATCTGCGGCCCATCAATGTTATCAGCTACGTTGATCAGCCCGATTTGTGAGCCTTTTACCTGTTTCGCCGCGTTGATAATACCCGCAATCTGAACGCCTGTCACGTCGCGGCCAACGTTTACGATACCGGCAATCTGCGCACCCTGTACGCGGCCACCGGCCAGATTGCTGATGCCCGCGATCTGCGTCCCTTTTACGGATTGGCGCACTACGTTGCTGATACCGGCAAACTGCGCGCCATATACCGGCCCGCCCACCACGTTGGCAATGCCCGCAAACTGCGCCCCGTCGACCTCATGGCCCACGGCATTGACAATACCGGCAAACTGCACACCGTCCACATAATCCTTTTCCACATTGACCAACCCGCTGAACTCGGCTCCGTCAAGGGCGGCGGCGTAGCTCCCGAGTGCATTCAGCGACAGCCGGTTGCTGACCTTGCCGGCGTCCAGACCGTTGGTGCTGATGGGTGAAACAAATCCGATCTGCACGGCACGTTTCGGGTAGCGGCCCTGCCGGTCCTGTGCGAGCTGCTCACGCTGCGCATCCGGCGACTGCGCCTGCACGATGGATGATACTAAACATAACGACGTAAAAAATGAGATGATCCGGTTCATGGTATTTGTGTTTTTGCTGTTAAGCGGGGAGCATCCAAAGATGCCGTTTTCAACTGCTTCGGTACCATGACCACCCAACCGGCGCATCCCCCTATGACCATCCCTGATTTTTTCGCAATGCCTGCTTCTGCCGGTCATTTCCCCAATCAGTAAATCCGTACCGGTCCGGCGCTTTATCGTGTGCAACGTTCCGCAATTCGTCTATGAACCGTTTTTTTCTTATTCTGAGCCTTGTTTTTGCCAGCCTGACGGCTTCACGCGCCCAGCAGTCCGGCAACATTTCTGATCTTGCCTTTATCGAAGGCCACTGGCAGGGCACCCACAACGGCGGCCCTATCGAAGCAGTCTGGTCGGCCCCCGCGGGTGATAACATGATCGGATTTATCCGCATGATGAAAGACAGCAAAATTACGCTGTATGAACTCTTCGGCATCGAACAAACCGAACAGGGACCGGTGGTGCGGGTGCGCCACTTCAAACCCGGCCTGATTGCCCAGGAAGACAAGGACAAGCCTGATCATTACACCTTTGTGGAAGCCTCAAAAGGCCGTGCTATCTTCGAAAAAACCGGTGATGCCCTGCGCGTACTGTACGAAAAACGTGCCGCCGACCAGTTCGTCATTGCCCTTGGCCGCCAGCAGGACGGCAAATGGGTGTTCAAGGATTTGTTTACGTTTAACCGGGTGAAGTAGGCTCGTTCAGCATGCTGACCCGCGTTCTCCGACCCATCATTTTGCTGCTGGCAGGCTGTTTGCCAGGGATGGCGGCGGGCATCCGCCTGTCGCCATCGGCCACGGTCAGTGTCCTGACCTGTGCCCCCGGCAATGATGCCTATTCTCTTTTCGGTCATACGGCCCTACAGGTCGAAGACCAGGCTACCGGCCTTAATCAGGTCTATAATTTCGGCACGTTTGATTCCCGGCAAGCTGGTTTTCCGGTTTATTTTGTACGGGGTAGCCTGCAATATTGGTTGTCCGCTGCTCCCTTCAACCTGTTTCTGTATAGCTATCAGCTGGAAAACCGGAGCATTTACCAACAGACACTTACCCTCACCCCAACGGAGGTGCAGACGCTGTACGACAAACTGGAAGTCCTGCTACAATCACCTGCCCGCTACTACCGCTACCAGTTTTTTACCGACAACTGCTCCACCCGCCCGCTGCTGCTCCTGAGCCAGAGCCTGGCCTCACCCATCGGGCTTGATTCAGGCAGGTATACAACCCGGCAAACCCACCGGCAGTTGATTGCTCCCTACACCGCACCGCATCCGTGGATCGCTACCGGCATTAATCTGGCCCTGGGCCGGCCGGCTGATCAGCCGCTGCCGTACCGGCAAACGCTTTTTCTGCCTGACGCTTTAAAAGAAGCCCTTGCCCGCAGCCGCCGGCATGGTCAGCCTTTTGTCGGGCAGAGCCGCCTGCTGTTTACCTCGTCAACCCCCATCGCAGCCGATGGAGGCGTACTGGTCAAACCGTGGCATATCTGGGCAGGGTTGCTGATCCTGACCATTTTTACTAGGCTCCGTTTACCGCACGTTTACCGGCTCTGGCGAACCACCTTACTGGTGACGACTGGTCTATTTGGCTGTCTGCTCGCGTGGGTTACGCTATGGTCGCTACATGTACCGCTACAACAGAACTACCAGTTATTGTGGTTGCTGCCTACCCACCTGTTCCTTGCCTTTATCAGGTCCGGTGCTTTCCGGCAGTGGTTTGCCATCACCTCAAGTATCGTCACCATAGCGGGCCTGAGCCTCGGCACCTGGCTTTATTACGCATCGCTCATGCCATCTATCTGGCTGTTACAGGTCATGCTGCTGGTCTTACAGCTATCGCTGGTTAAGGCCCCGGCAGACAAATTGTAGAAACAATGTCTCTATTTTCGTGCAATCAATGGCTACCGACGCTGCGCTGTCACGCTCCTACGGAGCTTTTATAGCCGTCCCGAAAGGAAATTATTAATCGACGTAGCGTCGGTATACAGCCCAAAACACCGTTTCCCCTTGTCCCGTCAGGGACAACACAGCACCGCGTCGGTAGACAGCCCAAAACACCGTTTCCCGTTTGTCCCGTCAGGGACAACACAGCGCAGCGTCGGTAACACCCAAAACACCGTTTCCCCCTTGTCCCGTCAGGGACAACACAGCGCAGCGTCGGTAGCACGCACGTACGCCCGTGAGGTTCCCAACCACCGTTTCGTGCCGTAGGTACGACACATGATTTGTAATGCCCCTACAGGGCGGTTGGCCGGAACGGAATACATCGATGGCTACCGACGCTGCGCTGTGGCGCTCCTACGGAGCTTTTATGGCCGTCCCGAAAGGAAATTATTAATCGACGTAGCGTCGGTAGACAACCCAAAACACCGTTTCCCCTTGTCCCGTCAGGGACAACACAGCGCAGCGTCGGTAGACACCCAAAACACCGTTTCCCCCTTGTCCCGTCAGGGACAACACAGCGCAGCGTCGGTAGCACGCACGTACGCCCGTGAGGTTCCCAACCACCGTTTCGTGCCGTAGGTACGACACATGATTTGTAATGCCCCTACAGGGCGGTTGGCCGGAACGGAATACATCGATGCCTACCAACGCTGCGCTGTGGCGCTCCCGCGGAGCCTTGTATAGCCGGCCTGCAAATAGCCTTCACTGCTGCCATTTCCCCGCACCTCCGGCAACGATCTGCACGATCAATCAATTTATTTATTCACCTGGTCATTAATTGTTTATCTTCTCGCATGGTCTTTTTCCGCGAATACCTGCCCCATCCCGCGCTGCACGCTTTTGTACAACACTACAGCGTGCTGCACATACAGCGCCCCTCCGGACATGCCACTACCGGACTACCCGCCAAGCCCTACCCGCCAAACACAGAACAATGTCTTTATTTCTATCCGTTCGACTTACCGCACAGCATTCCCGACGGACAGCAGGCCCCTATTGCCGCTGCCGCCAGCAATGTGGTCGGGCAGCAAATCACCCGCTATAACATTACCATCAACCCTGATTATCTGATGCTCAAGGTCAGTTTCCGTCCCGGTGCCCTATTCCGGTTACTGGGTATGCCGTTATATCACGTCACTGATACCGCAGCCGATCTTGAAACCATTATCGGGCGGGGTATCAGGGAGCTAAACGAGCAACTACCCGAAGCCGCCGACTATGCGGCCATGGTACGGATCATCGACGCTTTTTTACTGAAAAAAGCCGCCGGCTGCCGGTACGACCTCCTGCCCATTGATAAGATAGCCCAACAGATGCTCCATGTTTCGGCTTATCACCAGCTCGACCGGTTCGCTGCCGGTGCCTGTCTGAGTATCCGGCAGTTTGAGCGTAAATTCAGGGAACGTGTCGGTGTCAGTCCTAAACTTTTCACCCGTATCGCCCGATTCAGCCACGCGTACCAGCTTCGCACAAACCAGCCCGACCGCTCATGGACCGACATTGCCTATGCCTGCCACTATTATGACCCTACTCATCTGGTCAAAGATTTTCAGCAGTTTGCCGGTACCTCCCCCGGACAGCTCTTTGCCGATGATACTGCCTTCCGGCAGTTTTTTGCAGGCTACGAAACAAGCGGTATCCGTATTTAAGGTTGTCGTTTTTTTACTATGTTTCACATCCGGATATTTTCCAGCTTTGCCTGAAACATACCGACATGACAACAACAAGCAAGCAGCTTAAAACCGCTGGTATCTGTTACACGATTACGGGCCTTGGTTATCTGATTTTTGGCTATCCGTTCTGGTTTTCCGGCGCACAGGATGAACCGATGGACGGCACATTCGTACTTCCGTTTCTTTTCGTTAACCGGGTCCTGTTTTCGTCTGATCCTGCGTTCTGGGTAGCTCCGGTCTCAATTGCCGCCATGTTTACAGGCGCGTACTGCCTCTGGAAAGCCGGAGAGCCTACTGGTTTTGGCGCAGGCAGGAAGTGGCTCGTTCTGGCCATGGTCAGTGCCTTTTTGTACTTTTTATGCCCATGGATCCCCCTGCCTTTTGCCCCGCTGGGTGCCTTCATGAATGGTGTGAGTATGATTCTTATTGGCAGCGCAACCCTGAAAGCATCTGTCTGGACAGGATGGAAACGATATGTGCCCCTGCTGATTGGTTGTTTCCCGTTCATTTTCATGTTTCCCTTACTGGTGCTGACCGGCGCCCGTCCGCCAGCCATGATCGGCCTGTGGGGGTTTCCATGGATAGCATTAGGGGTTGCCGCCTGGCAACGCGCCGGACAGTTAATCGGTACACACGGACTGCCGACGTGACACTATGGCACTTCGACAAAGCATTACCAGCGCCCAAAACAATCACATTAATACCATATCTATAGCTTCCAAAAAATAAGACCTTACGGCGGTCATCACCCTTTTATCACTGAAAAACAGGCACATACATTGAGGAAACGGTAGTAAGATGATGTTTTTTTAGCAGTACCTTTAAGTAGTTTATCTCCTGTTTGCACCGGTTATTATCCGGTGATCCCTCCTAAACTCATTTACTCATGGAAAAGTCGTACCCTAACAAAAACATTGAGTATTACTTCATCCTGATCTGGCTCGTAACCCTTATCGGGTTCCACCAGACCTACACGGTATTCTTCCCGGCCTTCGATGGATTCCGCTGGGAGCAGCATTTCCACGGAGCAACGCTGATGGCGTGGCTTGTCCTGCTGATTGTGCAGCCGTTCCTGATCCGGTTCGGCAAGTACCGGCTACACAAGACGGTGGGAAAAGCAGGCTATGTATTGGCTCCGCTGGTTTGTATCTCTATTTTCGAGGTAACGCGCATGATCTACCTCCGGGAGGCGGGCCGCCAGCCTCTCGACCGGTTGTTAGCCCAGCTTTCACTCGACATTCCGGCTATTCCAACCTTCGGAATCTTTGCGTTTCTTGCGTTCTGGTTTCAACGGCAAACCGCAACGCATGTCCGCTACATTACCGCCACGTCGTTTCTGATTATTGGCCCCGGCCTGGGCCGTGCGCTCATCATCTACGGCGGCATTCCCTTTCCCGTTGCGGTAACGGCTACGTTATACCTGGCCACCCTCCTGGCGTTGCTGTTCTTTCTGTATGATCTCGTGAAGCGAAACCCTCTGACGCCCTCCCTCGTCATTCTGGTTATCATCCTGCTCAATGTGGCCTGCTGGCAATACCAGACCTCAGCCTGGTGGTTAGCTACGGCCGGCACATTTACGAAACTTTTTTTCTGAAACTTTTCTACCCGAACAGGTCATCTCCATGAAACTATATATCGTTGCTATCGCCCTGATGGTCTGGCAGGAACCGGCTATGGCCCAACCGTATACCTACCCTGTCACCCGGACGGTCGACAGCACCGATAGCTATTTCGGGAGAACCTATAAGGACCCTTACCGCTGGCTGGAGAACCTTGGGGACAATCATGTCATTGAGTGGTTTAAAAGCCAGAACCGGCTTGCCGACTCGCTGCTGACCAACATCAGCGGCGCAGGTCCGTTTATTGAAGAGCTCAGTACCTACCTGAACGCCGGGACCTGGGGGCGCCAGCCAATGTTTGCTATCCGGAAGGGCTATGTCTACACAAAGGCGCAGCGCGGGCAGCTCGACGCCCCCGTTTATTTCCGGCACCGGAACGACACCACCGAACAGCTTTTATTCAATACCTGGCAGGTAAATCCCGGCATGCGGTATCAATTGCAGGCCATTAACGCCTCTCCCGACGAAAAATACCTGCTGGCAGCATTTGACAAAAACGGCGAAGAATATCCCTTCATCAAGGTCTATGACTTAACCGCAAACCGCTGGCTACCTGACAGTATACCCCATTGCTGGCCAAATACCATCAACTGGGCAGCCGATAGTAAAGGGTTTATATACGGATATAATACGGCGAAAGACCGGACGATCCCCGATGCCACCAACTACGATGTGGTCCGGTACCACCGCCTGCATAGTGCGTTCACGGCGGACATAACTGTGATGAACAACACGCTGAGGAACCGGGCGGAGAAAAAAATCAGCAACAGCTATTATGCCTATCTGTTTATTGATGAAAGCAGCCGACGGATTTACTTTATGCCCAATCAGGGATTCGAGGCCGATTATGCCAGCCAATATTACTGTCCGGCGGCTGAACTTCTCCGGCCGGATAAGCGCTGGCAGCGCCTGTATCACCGGACGGATTCAGTCCTGAGCGTGAAGGAAACCGAGGCCGGTTACTATTTTATTTCGGGTAAAGGCAAGGGGTTTAAAAGCCTCCGGTATACGTCGTTCCGGCAGCCCGATTTTACGCACGCGAAGATTATCCTGCCCGAAGACAGCGTATGGCAGCTGGAAAACATCGACGAAACCCGGTCGTTTATTCTTGCCCGGTATTCAAAATATGGCTTTACCGACAAAACCGTTTTCATTAACAAGGCCACCGGCCGGCCCGTCAGCCTGACAGCGCTGCGGCAATACGACCGGTACAGTACGTATTCGCTGGGCAAAAAATCGGATACGTGTATTGTTTACCAACGGGCAGTTAACCGCCCCGGCTATGGGTATCGCCTTGACATAACGGCAGATCAATTGATCGATGACCCGTTCTGGGCGCCTCACGGGCAAACGATCCTGCCCGGTTCGGAAGACATTATCACCGAACTGATTGAGGTACCCTCCCATGACGGTACACGCGTCCCAATGACAATTATGCGGGATAAAAACACGCCGCTGAACGGAAAAAACAGCTGCATCCTGTACGGCTACGGCGCCTACGGGATTAGCACAAAAGATAATTCCTTCAACGAATATAACCCGATCAACAGCCTGCTGATCCGGCAGGGGGTTATCCTGGCACATGCATATGTGCGGGGAGGGGGCGAAAAAGGCGAGTCGTGGCACAGGGCCGGCATGAAAGAAAACAAACCTAATTCATGGAAAGACTTTATCGCCTGCGCCGGCTACCTGATCAGTAATCACTATACACAACCCCAAACGCTTGCCTGTTATGGTGGCAGTGCCGGCGGGATTCTGATTGGTCGCAGCATTGAAGCCCGTCCCGACCTGTTTGCCGCTGCCTTTATTCAATCAGGTTCGGTGAACCAGATCCGGGGAAAAGCCTGGGCAAATCAGATCAGTAACTATGGGGAGTATGGTAACCCGGCTATTGAAAGCGAAATGAAAGGATTGATCGAAATGGATGCCGTCATCCATGTAGAATCGGGAGTAAATTATCCGGCTGTCTATCTGACTACCGGCATTAACGACACACGGGTGGCTCCGTGGGCGCCCGGCAAACTCGCGGCTTCCTTACAGGCCGGGAGTACATCCGGAAAGCCTGTACTGCTGTCCACCGAGTTTGAAGGGGGACATTTCGGGTATGCTAATGCGGCCAACGTCACGGATTTACTCCGGATACAGTTAAGAAGTCTGTTTTTTCTGCTCTGGCAAACCGGTCATCCAGCCTTCAGCATGAAATAAAGATAAATCAATAAATTACCGGCCGGTACGCTATATTTAGCCGTAAAACCACTTCGCTCAGCGGCACGTATGGCAGCTTTCTCCTTTCCGGTTTTCCGGCATTTGTCTTTTCTGAGTTTTTTACTGGCATTGCCGTTTACCGGCCAACCGCAGGGCACGCGGGCCGATTACCAGCGGGCCGAAGCCCTGAACGGGGCGTTTCAGAACAAGGTCTACCATGCCCCCGACAAGGTGCAGTGGCAGGGCCACACGTTCTGGTACCTGAAAACGACAGCCAACGGCAAGGAATTTATCAAGGTCGATGCCGATAAGCGCGAAAAAAGTCCGGCCTTTGACCAGACACGGCTGGCAGCCTCCCTCAGCCGCCTGACCGGGCAACCGGCCGCGCCCTATCAGCTGCCGTTCAGTGAGATTACGCTGCTGCCCGGCGAGGTGTCCTTCAAAATCAGGGACTCTACGTTTGTCTGCCCGCTCGACAGCTACCAGTGCCGGCTGAAGGAGGTTGCGTCGCCGGCCGGCCCGAACCGGTACTGGGGCAGCCAGAGCGACGAACGCGACGGCCGGCCGGTGCCTTCGCCGGACGGGGCCTACGTAGCCTTTATCAAAAACCACAACGTGTATATCCGGCCGGTCCGCAAGCCAGGCGACGAAATTGCCCTGAGCTTTGACGGGTCGGAAGGAGACTACTATTCGGCGCGGATTGTCTGGTCGCCGGACAGCAAAAAACTGGCCGTGAACAAGGTACGTGCCAACGCTCCGCACCTGATCTACCTCATCGAATCATCGCCGGCAGACCAGCTGCAACCAAAACTGCACTCCCGCCCCTACCTGAAACCGGGCGATGCCCTGCCCCAGCGGACGCCTACCCTGTTTGTCATTGACACCCGGCAGCAACTGCCGGTACCAGCTGCGCTCATTGCCGGGCAGTATAACGTAACGACGCCGCAGTGGCGCAGAGACAGCCGTGCGTTTACGTTTGAGTATAACCAGCGGGGTCATCAGCGCTACACCGTTTTTGAAATGCGTACCGATGGCACAACAACGCCGCTGATCGACGAAACCAGTAAGACCTTTATTCATTACAGCGGTAAGTATTTCCGGTATGATCCGGCCGATGGCCGCGAACTGATCTGGGCTTCCGAACGGGACGGCTGGAATCACCTCTACCTGTACGACGGCAACGGCAAGGTTAAAAACCAGATCACCAAAGGCGACTGGGTGGTCCGGCGGGTGGTGTCGGTTGACGAAGCACGGCGTACGATTCTGTTTGAGGGCAGTGGCCGGGAAGCCGGACAGGACCCGTATTTTATTCAGCTGTACCGCATAAATTTCGACGGCACCGGCCTGACCGCCCTGACGCAGGGCAACGGCAACCACCGCACTTATTTTTCCGATGATTATCAATACGTTGCTGACTGCTACTCACGGGTTGATGAACCGCAGGTAATGGTGCTGCGCGAGGCGGCGACGGGCAAGGTGCTGATGGACGTCGAAAAGGCTGATATCGCCCCGCTGCTGGCGACGGGCTGGAAGCGGCCGGAAGTGTTCACGGCAAAAGGGCGCGACGGCAAAACCGACATTTGGGGCATCATCGTGCGCCCGTCGAATTTTGATCCGGCCAAAAAATACCCCGTCATCGAATACATTTATGCCGGCCCGCACGATTCATTTGTCCCCAAAAACTTCGTTACCGATTCGCGCGGATCGCTGCACGAAATGGCGGAGCTGGGCTTTATTGTGGTGCAGTGCGACGGCATGGGTACGTCTAACCGCTCGAAAGCCTTCCACGACGTTTGCTGGCAGAACCTGAAAGACAGCGGTTTCCCCGACCGCATGGCCTGGATGAAGGCAGCAGCACAGCAGTATCCGTACATGGATCTGAGCCGCGTAGGGATTTGGGGCAATTCGGCGGGCGGGCAGAGTTCGGCGGGAGCATTGCTGCATTATCCTGATTTTTATAAAGTTGCCGTCTCGTCGTCGGGTTGCCACGACAACCGGATGGACAAAATCTGGTGGAACGAGCAGTGGATGGGCTACCCCATCGGCGCGCACTATGCCGCTTCATCGAACGTAACCCATGCCGCCAACCTGAAAGGCAAGCTGCTCCTGATTCTGGGCGAGCTGGACGACAACGTAGACCCATCTTCGACCTACCAGCTGATCAATGCCCTGATCAAAGCCAACAAAAACTTTGATTTTCTGTTTGTCCCGGGCATGAACCATTCTCTCGGCGGCGACTACGGCGAGCACAAACGCCGCGATTTTTTCGTCAAACACCTCCTCGGCATCGACCCGCCGGCCTGGGACTGGACACCGGCTATTACGGTGCCGAAGCCGTGAGGGGGGCGGGGACATCGATGGGGCCTACCGACGCTGCGCTGTGGCGCTCCTACGGAGCGAGCGGTACACCATAAATCGTCGTAATCCCCTTGTTGTCCCGTCAGGGACACAACAGCGCAGCGTCGGTAGCACGCCGGCAAAAAATCATCACCACCATCCCCTTGTCCCGTCAGGGACACAACAGCGCAGCGTCGGTAGCACGTCGGCAAACAATCACCACCATCCCCTTGTCCCGTCAGGGACAACACAGCGCAGCGTCGGTAGCACGCCGGCAACAAAAAATCACCACCATCCCCCTGTCCCGTCAGGGACACAACAGCGCAGCGTCGGTAGCACGTCGGCAACAAATCACCACCATCCCCTTGTCCCGTCAGGGACAACACAGCGCAGCGTCGGTAGCACGTCGGTGGCCAACGCCAACGGGATTTGCACCAGCGATTTCGTGCCGTAGGTACGACACATATGCCGGTAATGCCTCTACAGGGCGCTTGGGGACGGGATAACCCTTTTTGCTACCGACGCGGCGCTGTGACGCTCCTACGGAACATTCTTATGATCGTACCCGTGAGCTATACATGCCGTTTAAAACATACCCCTAATTTCCCCTCATTTTTGCCCGCGCCGCGCCGGTATTTTCACCGCCACCCTATCTTTGCTACAAAACGCACGTTCCCTCTGCTACACACATGAAAACTACCTTGCTCGTTGTCGGGCTGCTCATTACGCTGTTACCGGTCTTTGGCCAGATTACTCCCTTACAATCCAACATTGAACAGGTCATTACCCGGAAAAAGGCAACGGTAAGTGTGGGCATCTATGACATCGGCAGCCGGCAATCGCTCTACATCAATGGCGACAAGTACGCGCCGATGCAGAGCGTTTACAAGTTTCATGTTGCGCTGGCGGTGCTGAGCGAAGTCGATAAGGGTAGGTTCCGGCTCACGCAGAAAATGCGTATCCGGAAAAGCGACCTTGTACCCGATCTGCACAGCCCTATCGGCGAGGCATATCCGAACGGCGTAGAGCTGCCGTTGTCGGAGATTATCCGGTACATGGTGGCCGAAAGCGACGGCAGCGCCTGTGATTACCTCTTCCGGCTCCTCGGCGGACCAAAACAGGTTGACGCCTTCATTCACCGCCTCGGCGTCCGCGACGTAGCCATCAGGGCCACGGAAGAAACAATGCAGGCAAAGGGCAACTGGGATGTTCAGTATACCAACCGAACCACGCAGAAAGCCATGATCAGCCTGTTGAAACTGTTTTACGATAAAAAAATCCTTGCACCAGCCAGCCACAAGTTTCTGTGGGATGTGATGGTCAGCACCATTACAGGCCCTGACCGCCTCAAAAAACGGCTGCCGGCCGGCACGGTCGTCGCCCACAAGACGGGGACCTCGGGAACGAATAAGGAAGGCATGATGGGCGCGGTCAACGACGCCGGATTCATTACACTGCCCAACGGCAAACACCTCATCATCAGCGTATTCGTCACCAATTCAACCGAAGGAGCCGAAGCCAATGAACGGATCATCGCCGACATTGCGAAGCTGGCCTATGATCATTTTGCCAAAGCAAAGTGATTACGCAGCGCCATACTGCCTGCCATCAGCCACTTATATGATCCTCATTAGTAATTGATTATCAAATCAAACGCACAGGTATCTTTGCGCCATAGCTACCTATAACCGCGTAGTTTCGTCAAAGGCTAACTACCATGCGCACGTTTCCGAAAGCCGGCCGCATCATAGCACTCATTCTGCTGTTTCTGACTGGTATAAACGCCGTCATCGCCGGTTATCTGTTCGTTATTGACCCAAGCGGCGGGCAAATGGGTATGTCGGGGGCGTACCTTGTCCATTCACCGTTTTCGTCGTATCTCATCCCCGGCCTTATACTCTTTTTTGTTAATGGCGTGTTCAACCTGGTTACGGGAATACTCACGCTGCGACACTACCGGTTGGCCCCGTCGCTGGTGTTTATACAAGGCATTTTACTGACCGGCTGGATCGGTGTACAGGTGGCCATGGTACGCGATGTTAATGCCCTTCACTTTATCATGACGGCCATCGGAATATTGCTGATGGTGTGCGGATGGCAGATGAATACGCAAAAAAGAATGCCCGACGCAAAAAGGGCCGGGCATTAAAGGCTTGTTCAAGTGAATATTTATATGTTCGCTCAAAGAAACTATCTATTTACTTAGCGGCAAACGCCACCCTGTGACCGTACCTAATATTAACCAAACTTTAATGGTTTTATAAACACCATACCAATAGTAGTTACAAATAATCACGTTTAAGCTATTCCTTTCCCGCCAAAGTAACCATAACGCTGCCTGCCCGGCATTTTTACTTTTCGCCCTGAAACTGACTTCCCTTTTGGCGCTCGCCGGATAAAGTGTAAACCGATGCCGGCAAAACGGCGCACAGGTCATCAGCGGCGGCCGGCAGCAACCGCTGAAAGTGCTGAAACAGTACGAAAAGCAGGACTGCCCCTAAAAACCGCTGAAAATACCGCACGATCAGGGATTCATACCGCGAACTGTCAGCCGGCAGTGACCAACTTTGCTACCGTAAGCCAGGGGATTTAGCCCTTACCGCATTCTCAAACCAATAAACGCCAAAGTTATGCCTACGTTAAAACTGAAAGACGGTACTGAACTGTATTACAAAGACTGGGGAACCGGTCAACCGATTGTATTTCATCACGGATGGCCGCTGTCAAGCGATGACTGGGACACTCAGCTGATGTTTTTCCTGCAACACGGCTACCGGGTAATCGCCCATGACCGCCGTGGCCACGGACGCTCTACGCAAACTACGGACGGACATGACATTGATACCTACGCAGCCGACTCGGCCGAGCTGGTGGAGTTTCTGGATCTGAAAGATGCCATCCATATCGGTCACTCTACGGGTGGCGGTGTCGTGGCACGGTATACGGCTAAATATGGTCAGGGACGGGTTGCGAAAGCGGTACTCATCAGTGCAGTAACGCCGTTGATGGTACAGAACGACAGCAACCCCGACGGCGTTCCGATGGCCATTTTTGATGACATCCGCGAAAACACCGCTACCCGGCGTCAGCAGTATTTTCACGAGTTCACGATCCCGTTCTACGGCTACAACCGGCCGGGTGCTACCGAATTGCCCGGCGTTCGGAACAACTGGTGGCGGCAGGGTATGATGGGTGGTATAAATGCGCATTACTACGGCATCAAAGCCTTCTCGGAAACAGACTTTACGGAAGACCTGAAAAGCATAACGGTACCGGTACTGGTGCTGCACGGCGAAGACGATCAGATTGTGCCGATTGACATCACGGCCCGCAAAGCGATCAAGCTGCTTCAGCACGGCAGCCTGATTACCTACCCTGGTTTCCCGCACGGCATGCCAACCACCGAAGCGGCTACGATCAACGCCGACCTGCTGAAGTTTATTCAGTCAGCATAACCTGTCTTTATACAACAACAGCCTCCGCCCGACAACAGATTGTTGTCGGGCGGAGGCGTTTTAACCCACTCCGGAAAAACGCCTGTACAGCAGAACAAATACCTTGTTTATCGGAAATATATCGGCTTACGGGCTGTCAATGTGCTATGTTCGGCTATCCTTTTATTTACACCCATAGCCTTATGATACATTCACTGACAGGTATTATCCACGTAAGTTTTGCCGTAATTGCCATGGTAGCAGGCGGTCTGGTCGTTGCACTCCCTAAGAGAGGCCTGATGCACCGGCGTATTGGTTATGTGTATGTCATCAGTATGCTGCTCACCAACGGCAGCGCGTTCCTGATCTACCATTTATTCGGCCGTTTCGGACCGTTCCATGCCCTCGCTATTTTCAGCACTATTACCATTATTGGCGGTTTTGTGCCGGCACTTTTCCGCAAACAGGTGAAGAACTGGCTGCACTGGCATTATTATTTTATGAACTGGTCAGTGGTCGGGTTGTATGCCGCCTTCTGGGCCGAACTGACCACACGGACCTTACCAATGGGCCGTTTCTGGATACTTGTCTTTATCGCAACAGCCATCACCACCGGAATCGGGTCATTCTTTATCCGGAAACATGCCAAACGGCTGATCGGGTCATAAGGCAACCCAGTGCAGCAGTACAATTGTTCCGAAGGTAGTCAGGCCGATACCAACACATCCCGTTAAATCAGGTCATCGATCGTGTAAGTACTTTTTGTATACATTTACAGAAAAACAATAAACACATCATGTCCTTTATGTACCGCTTTATTGGCTACGCCCTGCTTTTACTGGCATTCTCCTGCCAGAAATCCGACCAGGATACGATCTCTCCTGACTATCCGGACTGGTACACTGTCAAAGCGCCTATAGACGAAGAAATCTTTGGGGTATGGGGTGACTACAATAAAACACTGCTGATTTCGACCATTACCTCTGTTTTCCGGTCGACAGATCAGGGAAAGAACTGGCAGAAGGTAACGCAGCCGACCGCATCCGTATTTGGTTTTCTGATGTACCGGGACACGCTGTTTGCGTTTGACGGACTAATTACGCGAAATGGACTGGCACAGTCGATGACCAATGCAAGCAAATTCAGCACCGACGACGGGTTAACCTGGCAGCAGTATCGCCGGTACAACCGAGACCTGGATGCATTTGAAAATACAGACGATTCACCGCTTGCCATCAGTCCGGTCAAATCCGCGTCCGGAGAAGTGTATGCCATCAACCGGGTGTATCTGGATCCACCGACGCAGTCAACCCGTCGTTTTGAAACCCCGGGCATTATCACTCAAACCAACCGGCGTATTGACTTGCCTCAGCTGCATCAAATCCGGGGCCTTTATCTGGATGCGCAACAACGGTTATACATTGCCGGTACCGATGCTGTCTGTGGCAGGGGACATTCCGGCGAAAACTTTTTTTTCTGTAACAGCAAGTCGGGCCGGGGCGTAGTCTATATCTCAAAACGCCCGCAACCCTGATAAATCCTGCTGCTGAACAATCCGGAAGCAGCCCGTACCTTACTTCGGAAAATACACCCGGACATCCGGATGCATCGAATAGAGCCGGTACCTGCTGCCGTCGCTGACCAGAATACCGCTCGACGCATTGTTGCCCATAATCGGGTTGCCGGGGTATTTTTTCCAGTGCACCAGGTCGGTTGAAACCGCCACATTCACCGACCATTCGCGCCAGTCCTTAAACGCACTGGCGTGGTAATACGCATAGTAGCGGCCTTTGTAGCGTACGATCTGATTCATCGCCACGGCAAAGCGGTCGTAGTCGTCCGGCCCTTTGTCAAGAACCGGTTCATCCTGTACGTTGGTCCATGTTTTCAGGTCCGTTGACGTGGCCAGCCAGACCGCTTCGTCCTTGCGTTCGTAGAACAGATACCAGCGTTTTCCCTCTTTCCAGAGCGTTGGGGTACCATACGGGCCTTTGCTGAGCGGTTGCCCGTTTTTGTAGCGGATGTCAATCGCCCCCTGATCCTGCCAGTGAATCCGGTCGGCAGAGGTGAGCAGATGCGCAATATCGTCGCGGCTTTCGGCAGCCATGTAATACGTGTTACCGTCTTTCAGGACACACATGTCCTCCACCCAAAGCCCCTGATGAATCGGATTGGCCGGATACCGGGTCCAGTGCAGGCCATCGGCTGAGGTAGCATAGCCCAACAGTTTGGTTTTGTCCTCACCGGCTTTCCGGTAACCCGTATACCACATGTGGTATGTGTTGCCTTCATGCAGGATATACCCCCGCTCACGGATCGTCTGGTCCCAGGTTGTTGGTTCGCCAGTACCCGTAAACACCGGATTACCGGCATAAGGGGTAAAGGATACCAGTCCGGCCGGAAATTCAGCGTCGGCCGGCGCAACGACAGGCGTACGGAACGCACCGGCGACCAGGCACAGGGCCGACACCAGCAGAATCGGAAGTTTCATAACGGTTATCTCCGGAACAGGTTAGTATTCAGTTTCCGGACAAGATAACCATACTACGCTACAGTACTGCTGAAAGGCTATTTTTTCAGGTTAATAACCATGTCCTTATCGTTCGTATCCGAGACCTTGATTGAGATCTGGCCGTTACCGCCCTTGCCAAAGTTGTCCCCGCTTTTCATCAGGTTTACCTGCCCGTTGCCGGCATCCGTTACGGATACACCGCTGACGTTCCCCTGCAGGAAATCCCCGTTATCTTTTGTGGTAATGTTCAGGTCGATACCCACCGACGTTTCTGACTCCCGAACCACTGTCAGGCCACCTTTCAGGTTGGTCTGTACGGCCGGATACGTTTTACCATCCGTTTCGATACTGGCGATGGTATACGATCCTGTAACCCGCGCCGACAACTCCGGTGATGGTTCAATTTCTTTTTTACAGCCGGTCAGGGCCGCGATGCATAAAACCGCCATGACGGCAGTGCGGGCAAAAGAAGACGTTTTCATGTGCTTGTAGTTGTTGTTTGCTGCTACAAAGCTGGCACACAGCATCCAACTCACGAAGCACGTTTTCCGCCAACTGGCAAAAGCACCGGCTGAGGTGTTGTTTTGTCCTGTTTAACCGGATCGGGCGTATTTGTTTATATTTGCCTTATGTCAACTCGCCGTTCGTTCCTCAAACTTGCCTCACTGGCTCCTGCACTCAGCCTGCCAGCCTTGTCTGCTGATTCTCTGAAACCCGGCCGCCTGAAGCCGGGCGACACCATCGGCCTGTTCTGTCCGGCGGCCCCGGCCTACAGCCGCGAAGAAGTACAGGTTGCCATTGAATCGTTGCAGGCGCTGGGGTTCAAAACGCGGCTGGGGGCTCATTTCTACGAACGGTACGGGTATCTGGCGGGCCGCGATGCCGACCGCGCCGCCGACCTGAACGCCTTTTTCGCCGACCCCGACATCAAGGGTGTTGTCGCCATGCACGGCGGCTGGGGGTGTGCCCGTCTGTTGCCCCTCCTCGACTATGCTGCTATCCGGCGCAACCCGAAACCGCTTATCGGCTACAGCGATATTACGGCCCTGTTGCTGGCCATTTACGCGAAAACCGGCCTCATTACCTTTCACGGGCCGGTCGGCTCGGCCACCTGGAACGCCTATACCGTCGGCTGGTTCCGGCGCGTATTGATGGATGGCGAGGCGGTAACGATGCAGAATCCGGCCGAAAAGGGCGATAACCTGACGCAGGTAGCCGACCGCATTACCACCCTGACCACCGGTACGGCGCGTGGCCGGCTGCTGGGCGGTAACCTCACCGTGCTGAGTCACCTGATCGGTTCCTCATACCTCCCCGACTGGAAAAACAGCATTCTGTTTATTGAAGATGTCGGCGAAGACGTTTACCGCATGGACCGTATGCTGACCCAGCTGAAGCTATCCGGGATTCTGGATCAGATCAGCGGTTTTGTGTTCGGTAAGTGTACCAAATGCGATCCGGGCAGCGGCGGCTACGGCTCGCTGACGATGGAAGACATTTTTGCCGACCACATTACCCCGCTTGGCAAACCGGCTTTCACCGGTGCCATGATCGGGCATATTAAAGATAAATTCACGGTTCCGGTAGGACTGGAAGCCGAAATTGATGCCGGCAAAGGCACTATCCGGCTGCTCGAACCGGCGGTTCGGTAGGCGGTGCTACTGGCGGATCAGGAAAATTTCGGTCAGTTGCAGCCCCCGTTCACCGGCTTTGCAGTTCCACTCAAATACTACTTTCCCGTTTTTAATGACCCCCGCCGGAACAGCAAACTCGTAGACCGGCTGAACACCGGCTTTCAGGTAGTCGTGGATCAGGACATTATCCGACGTTTTCATGCGGATAGACGACTTGAACCGGCCGGTATACACCACCCGTACCCTGTAGGTAGCCAACGGATCCAGCTGATCGTAGGCTACCCGCAACACGTTTTCGTACAGTACCTCCATCTGGGTATACCAGGCTTTCGGTGCGATGGGCACTGGCGTCGTCATGCCGGGAAACGCCCGGTAATAGTCCTTACCCGGCAGCGTAACGGTATAGCTTACCCGCGGTGATTGCAGGCTGCCGGGGTCTTTTTCGCGGCTCAAGCGGCCTGCTACACGGCTCCGGCTCAGCGTACTGCTGAAGTGATCATACAGACCGCCTTCTCCCGGATACGTCCGCAGGAGCAGCTGCCCGAGGGCTTTGCCGGCTTCAGCTTCTGTCATACCCGCCAGCTTTTCCAGCTCATAGGTCAGCCAGGGCGCATCGTTGAGCGGATAGCCGAGATTATCGATAAAATTGCCACGCCCCGGCATGGCGCCGTGTTTGTCTACGGTCAGCTGCGCGCCGATGCTCCGGTACAGCGAATCGGCCAGAGCCAGACACCGGGCTTTCAGCGGTGCCGCCACCGGCTCCTCCCAGGCTTTCCGCAGAATGGTCAGTGCTTTTTGCGCACGGCTCTTTGCGGTCTCCGCCGGTGCGGTCAAAGCAGCATAGGCCTGTCGTTCGAGAGCGGTTTCGTAGAGGCCCCGTTCACGGATATACGCATCAAAATACGCCCGGATCAACCCCATCTGAAAACGCGGATTCGCCAGCAATTGCGGCGGGGCACGCCGCTCCATCTCCTGCCAGCGCACGAGGGTACGATCAATCTGTTCCGCCGCCGGCACAGGGCCTTTGACATTCTGCTCCAGGGCGGCGAGGGCCAGCGCCCCCTCATCGGCCAGATCAGCCCCCAGAAACAGACGGCTGTAGTCCTTCAGCGTTTCGCGCACATCGGTGCCCGGCTGCCAGTCCTGATCGCTCCAGATAAACTTATTCACATCATCGTTTGTGCCTTCCGAATAGCTGATGCTGCCGATGCAGTAGGGTGCTACGGCGTTGTGAAACAGCTTCTGGTCATTCGGCCGCGGGTTGATGGCTTCGCGGCCCAGCGTCATCGCCCACATCGGATCCCAGTCAGGCTCAGGATACTGACAGGCAATGGAGTGGGTAATATCGGGGTAATTCCGGATCGGGATAGCGGGTTTCACGATCTTCCGGATCTGCTCGACAGGCACCTTTACCCAGGGCCCGAATACAATCCCGCCCAGCCACGGATAACCGCTGTTGACGTGTTTGAAAAACGCATCAAACCACACTTTTTCCGGTTTGAACGACTGAGGCGATACCCAGATTTTTGCGTTCGGGTGGTATTTTTTCAGCACCACGGCCACCTTTCCGAGCCATGTAAACAGTTCGTCGGGTTCGAGTTCGCCGGGATCACCGCCGGGCACAAAAACGGCGTCAATTTTCGGGACCGTCCGGAACACCTGCTCCCTGGCCAGCAACTCCCGTTTTACCTTGGCAGGATCCGAAAAATCCTTGCCGATGTTCGGATACCACATCCAGCAATCCAGTCCGTATTTCATACAGATCCGGGACTGTGCCGTGACCATTTCCATGGCCGGCAGTTTCATGTGGCGGCTCGTCGAATCATCGTCTGTTCCCGACGGCATGATTTCGATGCTGTTGGCCCCAAACAGCGCCAGCTCACGGATGTACTGATCAAACCCCGCCACCGTAAAGGCATCGTACGAATTCGTTTTTGGCCGGTAGCCCAGCTGATGCCCCCGCACCCTGTATTTCGGGCTCGACGACAGGGTAAGCGCCTCCGCAAGCACCATGCTGCCACCGGTCATGGCGGATTTCCGCAGCAACCGCCCGATCCCGTACAACAGGCCACGGGCATCTTTTCCCTCAATGATCACAACCGCTTCATTCGCCAGTGTGGCAATCCGGAACCCTTCCGCTGCCGGTGCCGGCAATGCGTCCAGTGCCCTGCGCAGTGCTGCCGGTACCTGAAGCCGCCTTTGTTCCAGTACCAGAACAATCTTTGGCCCCGGCCGGCTGTCAACCCCGGCCGATACCGGTAAGGCAATACCGGTCCGGCGGGCAACCTCCTCCTGCAGGACAGTTATAGATTGGGTAATCTGTGGTTCATTACCGGCCACGTTGCAAATGCCGGCGCGGGAAAGATCAACCTGCGCCGACACCTTACCGGCATTAAACAGCAGATAGCAAACGAATACAAGGGAAAAGGTTCTCATCGGGGTTTCTCCGGCTTAATTGGTTAATTCCAGGGCTTTCCGGTGCCCTGTATCACCCACATTTTGGCATATGGGTGGTCTTTACTCTGACCGGCCGGAATATAATTAGTTGCGCCCAGCCGTTCTACAGCAGCATTATAATTGGTCAGGTACGACGGATCCTGATTCGGAACCGGATACATGTACCGGACCGGCAGCGCCTTGCCATACTGGGCCACTTCGCCGGCTTTCAGGGCCGGATAGCCCGTCCTCCGCCAGTCGAACCACGACTGAATACCAAACCACGACGACAGCCATTTCTGCTCCAGAATCCGCTCCTGCTTGTTGGTAGCCGATGCGTAGGCAACCGATGGCTGGGCATAGTATTTCTCAAAATCATACGATACGGTAAAGACACCGGCCTTGTCCATCGACGCACGAATAGCTTTTTTATAATGCCCTTCGGCATCGGTAGCCCCGAAAGTGCCCGCCAGCGCTGCTTCGGCGAGGATAAACTCAACTTCGCTGTAGGTCATCAGGTTCATCGGCACATAGGTATCCGTATTTTTCCGGTAGCGCTCGTGCAGAAACGAAATGTACGGATTCCGTTCGTTATTGTAGGCCGTGGCGTCGTTGCCTTTGTTATAGGCAATGGCCTGGGTAATCGGCAGACCGATCGGTAACCCGACATAGAGCGACGTATCGGCACTGGCCGTCGTGGCAGGTACATACACAACCGAATAGCTTTCGCCGTACATATTTTTCACCGTCACGGTGGTTTCTTTGGTCACTTTCGCATCCCATTTCCGCAGCACCGGCTGCACCCACCGTTGCAGGCGCGGATCATTCAGCGTAATCAGTTTATCGACAAACGGTTTTCCCGGCTTCAGCAGGTAATTGGGGTTGGGCGAATTGAGTGGCCCGCCCGCCGCCGAATTGTCGGCGCTGATCCCCGGAAACAGCATGGACGCATCGTCGGCATTGCTGGTAAAGGCATCGGCCGCCGCTTCCGTAAACTCGGCCTGAATGTTCACGTCCAGCGCTGACATCTCCGACCGCTTATCGGCCAGCCGCAGGGCATACCGCAACCGGAGCGAGTTGGCAAACTTCCGCCATTTGGCCCCGTCGCCCTTGTACATAATGTCGGAGGTACTGTTTACAGCATCTTTGGTTTCCAGACTGTTCAGCAGCGTTACAGCCTGTTTCAGGTCGGCGAGCACGCCCTTGTAAACAGTCTGCTGCTCATCGTATTTCGGAAAAAACAGACCCGACGACGCATTGAGCGCCTGCGAATACGGGATATTGCCGTACAGGTCTGTCAGCAGGCCGTATACCAGTGCCCGCATGGTGAGGGCGATTCCCTGAAAAAGCCGGTTGTTTTCCTTAACCCCTTTTTCGTAGATCAGCTGGTTGTTGCGGAGAATATCGTAGTAGGTATCCCAATTCTCCTGCGTCCAGGCATACTGGTTAATGACGGCGGCTCCTTCGTTGGTACCTGCCTGCATGTACTGCATAGCCGCCCCGATTTTTGACCCGTCCCGTCCCAGGCTGAAGAATGCCTTACCGGTATTGGAAAGCACATAGGTCATGATGTAATTCGACGATACCTGCTCGGGGCTGTTCGGGTTTTTGTCGATCTGCGTCAGGTCCTGACACGAAAAAAGCAGACAGCCGGTCAGAAAAACAGAGGCCAGTGATTTAATTCCTGTGAATGTCATGAGTGTCAGTGGTTAGATATCTACATTCAGTTTAAAGCCCAGCGAGCCTGTCATTGGCATAACGTTATAGTATTCAACGCCTTGCGACCAGCTTGTGCCGGTCGGCCGGAATGCGCGCTCCGGATCGAGGCCCTTAATACCGTGCTGTGTCCAGGTATAGAGGTTGTTGCCGACAATGGAAAACGAGGCATTCTGGATTTTCAGGCGGCTGGTAAGGCTTTTGGGCAGGATGTAGGTAATGGCAATTTCCCGCAGCTTCACATAGGTCGCGCTGTAGAGATTCCGGTCCGGAAACGGCCGGTTGGCGTAGCGGTAGGCGCTGAACGGATCAATCCATTTGCTGCCGGCGCCGCCAAGATTTTCCACATAAACCGTATTACCGGCAGCATCTTTGGTCGCCAGTACGCCCGGATTCAGGCTGGCATCCTGTACCCGCTTTGCCGCTTCGGCGCTGCCTTCGGGCCACGGCAACCCGCCATAAGCCGCATTGCGGCCGCCGATCCACTCGCCCAGGTACCGCTCCGGATCGGCTTTGATCTGATCGGCCAGGCTCCGCGACCGGTCATAAGCTACACCCGACAGCGTTTCGTCCAGCATCCCGTTGTTGCCCAGAAACATCATGGTATTCGAATAGAATTGTCCGCCCTGCCGCCAGTCGATATTCGCAAACAGGCTGAACTGCTTATACCGGATTGTCGGCTGGATACCCATGATAAACGTATGGTTGAAATTCCCGATTTTCACGAGGTTATTCGGGTCGTTATCCGTCTGGTAAAGGCCGCCGCTGGTCACAATCGGGTAACCATAATAGGGCGACGCCTTGTCTTTCACCTTCAGCATCGGCGCCATGTAAATATCCCCGATCTGCCCGCCCTCGTAGGTCCGGATTTCGGCCCCGCTGTAGGAGGTAAACGAGAAATACTTAATCCCTTCGGCCAGTTTACGGATGTAGGTCCGGTTGCGGGTCAGGGTAAAATTCATGTCCCATGAGAAGTTTTCCGTTTTAACCGGCGTCGTGACGATACCCAGTTCGAAGCCTTCGCTTTCGACCAGACCGGCGTTAATCTGCTTATTGCCGGCCCCCGACTCAATCGGTGTGGTAATCGACAGGACCTGGTTTTTGTTGCCGCGCTTGTAATACGTAGCCTCCAGCCCGATCCGGTTTTTCAGGAACTTCATGTCGATGCCGATCTCGTGTGAGGTCGAAATTTCCGGTTTCAGGTCCGGGTTGCGGAGCACGCCCCCCATGTACATACGCTTGGCGCTGCCCCAGTCCAGGGCCGTGCTATAGGTCTGCGACCGGCTGTAGGGCTCCACATCATTACCGACCTGCGCAAAACCGGCCCGCACCTTGGCAAATGTGATCCAGTGCGGCATCCGCACCAGTTCCGACGCCAGGACGCTCAGCGATGCAGAGGGATAAAAATAGGAGTTATTCCCTTTTTTGAGCGTGCTGGTCCAGTCATTACGGGCGGTCAGGTCCAGATATGCCCAATCGCGGAAGCCCAGCGAGGCCGATCCGTAAACGCCGTACAGCAGTTTCTGCGCCAGTGAGCTGACAGGATTAAAGGTACCGGGCGCCCCGTTGGCGATGGTATACAACCCCGGTACAACCAGCTCGGTGGTTGCATTATAAAACGCGCGGTAATACTGACTCAGCCGGTTGGCACCAACCATCGCATTGAGGCTCCAGTCGTCCGAAAAGGTCTTTTTGTAGGTCAGCATGATGTCCATATTCTCTTCCTTGCGGTAGTCGTTGGAAATCGTGTAGCCACCTTTCAGCGCCTCGAAATTGCTGTACGCCTTTTTCGCCTCAAAGATCTCGTTGTAGGAGTCACGGGCATATTTGCCGGTCAGCATCAGGTCTTTGCTCAGGTCATAATCGAGCTGGATTTTGGCCACTGTCCGGTCACGGCCGAAGCCCGTCGTATTTTCGTGTACCAGAAAAAACGGGTTGTTCTGCTTGTCCTTGTATTTCCGCTGGGCAATGCCTTCCTGACCCGGCAGCCAGTAATCCCGCAAATCGTTGATATTGACCTGCGACCCGATTTCGTAAATGCTCCGGACCGGATCATTCCGGCTCGCATCAATCATCGGCCGGTTATCTGATCCCGACTGGGTTATGTTCAGGCTGACCGATGTCCGGAAGTGGTCCGTGATGTTGTAGGCCGAGTTGAGCGCAATCGTAAACCGCGACAGATCGGTATTCGGAATAATGCCGGTGTTTTTCATGTTCCCCGCCGACAGCCGGAAATTCCCTTTCTCGTAATTGCCGTTGACCGACACGTTGTTGGTGTTGGTGAATCCTGTCTGAAAGAAATCCTTAAACCGGTCCGGATACGAAACCAGCGGCACTTTCTGGCCGTTGCTGTTCCACTGCACCCACATTTCGCCGGCATCCAGCTGCGCGCCCCAGCTTTCGTTTTCGGCCTCTTCCAGCACGTGAGCACCCGTTTTTCCGGATCCGAACTTGTTCTGCACCTGCACATACTGAATCGGTCTGTCCATGACAAGCGCGGTATTGAACGACACACCAAGTCCCTTTTTCGCCCCAACTCCCGACTTGGTCGTAATCAGCACCACCCCGCTGCCCGCCCGTGAGCCGTAGAGAGCAGCCGCGCTCGGGCCTTTCAGAATCGAGATATTGGCAATATCATTGGGGTTAATGTCGGAAATCGGGTTGCCCATGTCTGCTCCCGAAAACGAGTTAGTCAGCTTATTGGCTACCGGCACCCCGTCGATAACAAACAGCGGCTGGTTATCGCTGTTGAGCGAGTTGGCTCCCCGGATAATCATGCTGACCGACGAGCCGACACCGCCGCCCATCTGCGAAATCTGCACCCCGGCTACCTTACCCGAAAGCGTATTCAGGACGTTGTTCTGCGGCGTCTGGGTGAGGGCGGTGCCTTCTACATTACCGACCGAATACCCTAACGAGCGCTTTTCACGTTTGATGCCAAGCGCGGTCACCACGGCTTCGTTCAGCATAGCCACGCTTTCCTCCATCGCAACCTGAACAGATGTCTGCCCGCCAACCTGTACTTCTGTGGTCTGGTAGCCGATAAACGAGAACACCAGCACCGCACTGGCCGACGGCACTTCCATCCGGAACGACCCGTCGGTACCCGTTACGGTACCGGTCTGTGTGCCTTTGAGGATAATATTTACCCCCGGCAACGGAGCCCCTCCGGCCTTCGCCGTTACCTTACCCGTAATCACGTCACCCACTATACGTTTCCGGTCGGTAATGGCCTCCGGATCGGGGACGGTTAGGTTGCCGGCCAGGGTAGTTGTGGTTCGCAGCGGCTCCGGCAGCAAAGCCGCTGTTTTCTTAACCGGCGTCAGCACATAGAGATTACCCGCCAGTTTTTCGTACCGCAGCTGCAGCGACGACGCAATGAAGGACAGCTCCTGCTCAAGCGTCGTAAATGTCCGGGTACCGTAGTCAATCACCTTATTATCAATGGTCCGGCGGTCGTAGGAGAACGAGACCTTGTAGCGCGTCTGTAATTCCTGAAGCCTTACTTTTAACGATTTTGCGTCGGCAGTCACCTGATAGCGCTCCGGCGGGGCTTCACCGTGGCGGGAAGCCAGTAACTGTCCCGGCGACGGATGCGCCAGACAACAGAGCAGCAGGTAACAGGACCAGCATGCCAGTACTCGGATGGAAAGGTTTTTCATATACAGGTAAAGGATTTGGTATTCGCATTTGCTCACGGCTGACCGGGCTTCACAAACTTCAGCCCACCCTCTGTCCGGACGACCTGACCGGGATACGTTTTTTCGAGGGCATGGATCAGCACCGCCGGATCGTCGGCCGGAAATACCCCGTTAAACTCGCCGGGGTCAGCGCCTTCTTCGATTTCTACGTCCATATCAAACCGCTCGCGGAAGATTTTCTGCAGGTCGGTCGCACCGGCGTTTTCCAGTACAATTTTCCCGTCCTGCCAGGCGGCGTAGTTTTTCACGTTTATGTCCGTTCTGGCGAGCCGCCCCGATGTCCGCGAGTACTCAACCAGTTCACCGGGTTTCATGATGAGTTTGCCCGCCTTGTTGCCCGCCACCGTCAGCTCCACACGCCCCGACTCCAGGGCCACGGCTGTCTGCTGCGGACCGCTTTTTACAGTAAACCGGGTTCCCAGCACAACCACATCCACATCACCCGAATGAACGATGAATTTCCGGTTGCCGGTCAGGTGTTTTACATCAAAAAAGGCCTCCCCGTCCAGCCATACTTCGCGGTTACCGGTTTCATTGGCCTCCATCCCCGACACCTTTATGGCTGTACCTTTATTGAGCGTTACCAGCGACCCGTCAGCCAGTGTCATTACCATCCGGTTGCCGGCAGTAGCATAGGTCCCCGCCGGCTGACGCTGTTGCAGAAACCAGCCCACACCAAACCCGGCCAGCGCCAGACAGGCCGCCAGCGCCAGTATCCGCCGGTAGGTAATCCGGAACACCGGACGGCGCTGCTGTGCCTGCTCCCATTCACTGATCCGGCGCATAAGGACTTGCCGCGACTGACTGATCTGCCGGTCGGTGACCTGTTGTTCCTCCTGCCGGTGAATCAGGGACAGTAATAAGACAGCCTCGTCGGCCGCCGCTTTCAGGTCAAGGTCTTCGCGCAGCAGCTGATTCCATTTACTGACACAGGCAGCATCGGTCTGAAAGTACCAGGCCAGAAAGGTATCGTCGGTGATTAGTTGTTCAGGTTTCATAACGTTGAGTAGCCTTACACTAACCAGTACCCCAAACCCTCACGGGATAATCATTTTTTTTCCTTTTTTTTTATTATTTATTTAAACGATAAAATTCTGCCACCGCCAATAGCCTTACCGGCCCTGATTCCGGTATATGCATAAATCCCCCCTTCATACCCATGGAAGATAGTCAGCTATGGAAGGATTTCCGGAACGCCGACCGGCGGGCATTTGAAACATTATTTACCAGATATTACAGGGCCCTTTACCACTACGGCCTGAAAACAATACCTAACGGGCAACTCCTTGACGACTGTATTCAGGACCTGTTTTTTGAGCTGTGGACCAATACGGCGCTTCCCGAAGAGGTTAGTTCGGTAAAAGGGTATCTGTTTAAGGCGCTGAAATATAAGCTTATCCGGGAAATCAGGAAGGGCGAGAAGTTTGAAGGCATTAGTGAAGAACCCGAACACTGGTTTGAGTTCAGCCATGAAAGCCGGTTGATTGAACAGCAGACCCACTCTGAACAGCAGGAACGGCTGCAGCACTTTATGCGTCAGCTCACACGCCGCCAGCAGGAAGCGGTCTACCTGCGTTTTTACAGCCAGCTGACGTATGATGAAATTGCGGAAATTATGGCGCTGACCTATCAGGCAGTCGTAAACCTGATTTACAAAGCCGTCAGGTTTCTCCGGGAACACCTGGTTCCGCTGATTCTGCTGCTGATTATCGCCTGAAACCAGCCGCAGGTCAAAAATAAAACCACACCAGCCGGCATGGCGTTATAAGCCTCTGAGGTTAAATTACTATATATAGCCGCATGAGCCGGCCGATCCGCTTATTCATAAGGCGGTGTTTCGGGCACAACTGACGGCGTTTGCTCATCAGGCGGTTTAACTTCCGGAACGCTGTTCCCTTTCCAATATTCCAGCAGCTTATCCATCATGGCTACCCAGCCGTGAAAATCGCCCGGTTTTTCAATAAATGAACTTGCTCCCAGCTCATAGGCCTGTAATACAGAGCCTTCCTTTGCATAACCCGACAAAATAACAACCGGAATCTGAAATTCAGCCAGCTGCTTTTTCAGCTCGGGCAACAAGACAAAGCCATCAGACTCCGCAGCCTCCAGAAAAAGGTCAAGCAAAATCAGCTTTGGCCGGACATTATCCGGTTTATTAAAATACGCGACTGCTTCGCCGGCAGTACGGCAACGGATAAACAACACCTCCGGAAAGTGCTTATGCGCAGCCCTTGACATTATGTCGAAAATGTCAAGGTCATCATCAATCACCAAAACGGGAAAAATCTGAGGAAAGTCAGTCATGTACAATGTGTTTTATCACTGTTGCTGTTTTCGAAAAACGCCTCAAAAGGAAGCGGGAAGTGTACGTGAAGCGGTAAGGACGGACATACGATCTGCTCAACCGGGAGAAGAAGGAGTAGTAGTCAGTTGTTAACTAATACTTACCAAAAGTAGTCTAATTAACCTCAATCAACCAATAAAGTTTATAGGTTTTATAAATATACCCGGAAAATAAGGAATCCCTGGTTTATTCCACTGAAAAAATGCTGTTAATACTCCTGATGATAGTTCATCTGACTGCATTTTATCATATATTTGAAAGAAATCAGAATATTAAGTTCGCTGTCCGTATACGCTTATCATCCATTGGTACGTTCTCAGTATATGATTGTCGTTTTAGTTTGCAAAAGTAGCCTCACCCGTTACCTGGTGAGCAAAACGGACAGCTTACTTCCAGTTTACCCTCTTAAACGACAATATGTCAAACGCCCCCGTATCTGTTAAATTCCTGAACCTCGAAAAGTCTGGTTTCTTTCCGGTTCTTAAAAGCCGCGTTGAAGCGCATTTCCAGCAGCAGACACTCTGCAAGACCGGCGGCCTGCCGATGATCCTGAAAGCAGTTTTTATGCTGTCGCTTTATCTGATTCCGTACGGTCTGATTCTGACCAACCGTTTGCCGCTGCCGGCTATGCTGCTTTGCACGATCATCATGGGTTTCGGAATTGCCGGAGTGGGTATGGCCGTCATGCACGATGCCAACCATGGATCGTTTTCGACCAGCAACCGCATGAACCAGTTGTTCAGCGCCAGCCTGTTTCTGCTCGGAGGCAATGTTTACAACTGGCGCATTCAGCACAACCTGAACCATCATACCTATACCAATATTGATCAGCTGGACGAAGACATTACCGGTAAACCGTTTCTGCGGCTATCGACCTGTCAGCGCTATCGGTTTTTCCACCGCTATCAGCACCTGTACGCTTTCCTGCTGTATACGATGATGACGCTTTCCTTTCTGGTGAAAGACATCCGGCAGGTACGCACCTACCGGCAGCAGTCAAAATCAAAGCACAACAAGCCGTTCCCGCTGAACGAAATCCTGATTCTGATTCTTGGTAAATTGTTTTACGTGGCATTTGTATGCGTGCTGCCGCTCTGGCTGACCGACCTTACCTTCGGGCAGTGGCTGATCGGGTACCTGGTGATGAACGCCATTGCCGGCATGATTCTAAGCCTTGTATTTCAGGTAGCCCACCTTGTTGAAGGCATTGACGAGCCCGTACTCAACCAAAAGGGCTGTATCGAAAACGCCTGGGCTATCCATCAGCTGGCAAGCACTGCCAATTTTAAAAGTTCAAAAGCATTTTCGTGGTTTATCGGCGGACTCGATCATCAGATTGAACACCACCTGTTCCCGACCATCAGCCACGTACATTATCCGGCCATTGCGCCCATCGTGAAGGCAACCGCCGAGCAATTCGGCCTGACCTATCACCAGAAGCCGTCTTTTCTGGGGGCTATTTATGCCCACACCCGGATGCTGAAGCAACTCGGCAGCCGGTAGAACCGCCGCCGCTGATTTCCCCCGTAGCCTGGCTTCGGCAGCCATCAAAAAAACAACCGCCAGAGTCAGGCTACCTGATATTCTGTTATTTTTGCAGAACAATCACAATTCACAACGCATGGATAACCGGGCCGTCGAAAAAGCAACAAATGCCATTTCGGATAAATACCGGCTTGGTATTTTACAGGCACTGGCCCAAAAAGGCTGCATGACCAGCACCGATGTGCAGGAGCTTACCGGCCTGTCGCAACCCTGCGTCTCTCACCATGTTAAACTCCTGACTGACAGCGGCCTTGTCGAAGCTAAAAAAGAAGGCAGGAGCCTCCACCTGCGCCTCAATAAGGAAGCCCTGCACGAACTTACGGCCTTCCTGAATGGTCTGATCTGATTTTTTTTCACCAAAAACATTTAAACTTTTAAATGTTTGAAAGTGTTACCCCTCCGAATAGTCCCCGACAACTCAATTAGACGACCGAAAACATGTCAGAAACGATTTTTTCATCGGCTCAGCTTGGTAATATTACGCTGAGTAATCACATTGTAATGGCTCCGATGACCCGCAACCGGGCAACAACAGACCATGACGTCACCGACATCATGGCTACCTACTACGCACAACGCGCATCTGCCGGCCTGCTTATTACGGAAGGCGTTGCACCTTCGCCGAACGGCAACGGTTATGCACGGGTTCCGGGCCTGTACACGCCCGCGCAGGTAACCGGCTGGAAAACCGTTACGGATGCTGTACACGCTAAAGGCGGTAAAATCTTCGCGCAGCTGATGCACACCGGCCGTATTGGTCATCCGGCAAATATGCATGCCGGTGGTACAGTGGTAGCGCCCTCAGCTATCGCCGCAGCCGGTGATATTTATACCGACACCGAAGGCATGCAGCCGCAGCCAACACCGGAAGCGATGACCACTGAGGCCGTGCAGGCAACCGTTGCCGAGTTTGTTCAGGCAGCGCAGAATGCCGTTGACGCCGGTTTTGACGGGGTGGAAATCCACGCGGCGAACGGCTACCTGGTGGAGCAGTTTATCCGCCCGACATCAAATACCCGTACTGACCAGTACGGTGGCAGCACCGAAAACTACGCCCGCTTTGCCCTCGAAATCGCACAGGCAACCGCCGGAAAAATCGGTAAAGACAAAGTCGGCATCCGGTTATCGCCATACGGTGTTTTCAATGACATGCCGTATTCAACAGACTACGACGTTATTTACGCCTATCTGGCCGAACAACTGAACCCGTTCGTTACCTACATCCACCTGGTGGACCATACTTCAATGGGCGCACCGGCTGTGGATCCGGCCATTGTCGATACCATCCGCGCGACCTTTACAGGTACCTTAATCCTGAGCGGCGGCTACGACCTGGCCCGCGCCGAAGCTGACTTAGAGGCCGGTAAAGCTGACCTGATTGCCTTTGGCCGTCCGTTCCTCGCCAACCCTGATCTGGTTGAACGGCTGCAAGCCGGCTCCCCGCTTAATCAGCCGGACTTTGGTACATTCTATACACCAGGCACTGAAGGCTACACTGATTATCCTACACTGGAAGAGGTTGAAGCCTGAACCATTATTCTCCGGCTGCCCTTACAGGCAGCCGGATTTTTTTTCACGGACTACTTGTCTTTTTATTTTTCTCAAATAACTTTGCATTACAAAGTACTTTATAAATAAAAAGACAATGCCGATTTCGACAATGCTTGACCGGCTTCATGCATCGGTAAAACAAAACAGGTGGTTCTGGCATTTTACGGTCTTTTGCCGTATTGCCCTGGCGGCAGGCTTTTTACCATCAGGATTTGTCAAAATTATGGGTGAACGGTTCACGTCACTGTCGGTAAACCATCCGATGGGGCATTACCTGGAAGCGTTGCATAAAACAGGCTTTTATTACCCCTTTATCGGTGTACTGCAGATGACAGCCGCTTTTTTCCTGCTGATCCCGCGGCTGGCAACCATCGGAGCGTTAATCTATTTCCCCATCATCCTGAATATATGTGTGTTATCAGTCGCTGTCCGGTTTGACGGATCCCTCCTGAATGCCCCTTTAATGGTTATGGCGAACCTATACCTGCTGTGCTGGGACTACGATAAGCTGAAATACATTTTTCCCTTCAACCGGCTGCCGGAACCCGAGGTCAGGCCTGTCGCAAAGGCAACCTTCCGCACCTTCCCGGTACGGTTTTTCGCCGGTGTAGCCGCAACCGTTATACTGCTGGCGTTCCTGCTGCTGACCGGCTTTGACCTGAAACCACGTAACCACACCCGGGACTGTCTGACGCAGTGTGCTGGCAGTGCTAACCCGCAGGCCTGCGAGGATTTCTGCGACTGTATTCACCGGCAGGGGCGTCCGCTCGACGAATGTTTAGCGAATTACTACCGGCAGGGTCCCGCGAAAAAATAGCCGTTTTGCCATTACTGTAGCTTTTTGAGATTACCTGAATGAAGCATGGCTCATGCTCCCTGAACAGTAAACAACGATCCATTTACGTTGATAATCAACGTCCTTTTAGTATAAAAATAAAGTACGAACCAATAAATCAAATGAATATGTACCATCAGGATGCGTTCAATCGGGTCAGCCGGACATCAGTGAGTATCCGGGCCTTAATCGGTGCGGGAATCGGCCTGGCCGTGATCAGTCTTTTTCTGTCGGCGGTAAAACACCCTCGTCCGGAATGGGGTGACTACTGGATGGTGAAGCCGTTGATTATTGTTCCGCTGGCAGGCGCCGCCGGCGGGATTTTCTCCGCCTTCATGGACTTTTTTGCCCATCTGAACGGCTGGAACAAACTGCTCACCCGGTTTATCAGTGTGCTGGCAGGTCTTATTGGTTTATGGTTAGGTATTGTTCTGGGACTAAACGGCACACTATGGCACTAAAAAACAGCTAAACAGTCGCTTACGCAGCGACGCACTCCCTGTACATTGCCGGAACAATTTTATAACGGGGCTTTTATGTTCCGGAGACGTACACCAAACGGCCTGCGGCCCGTAAACCGGCTTGTTTATCAAGTCAGTTACGGGCCGCAGGCC
>NZ_CAMFHL010000055.1 GCF_945952095.1 uncultured Arsenicibacter sp.
GTCCTGAAAAGCCGAACCACTCAGCCAAAACCTGAGCCGGGCGACCCTGTCAACACTCCTGAATTCGATTGGGGCTCGATGATCAAATCTTTTACAATCAATTAACCAACAAATTCTAATGAAGGAACAGCTAATCTTGTTCTCGTTTGCGCTGCTCTTGTTTGTGATCGCAACAGGCGGCAAAACTCAGGCGTTCGGCTGGGCGTATGCCGGTATGCCGGACCCGATGAAGGCCCGGGTCGGTTTCCATAACCAGCTATTTGAAAAGGCGGAAAAACTGTTTTTCCAGACCAAGGAAGAGGCCGAAAAATTCACCAGTGAATTCCTCGATAAGGTCAAAGGTGAGGTAAAGAAGATTAACGAGGAAATCGACAAACGGCTTGAAAAGGCAGAGGGGCAGGTACGCGACGGAAATAAGGCGTCCGACGACCTGAAAACCGAAATCTCAAACCTTGCCACTAAGCACAGGAAATTCATGGAAACGGTCGACAAACAGCTGACCGACATGAAGAAGCTGGGCGGCTCCGGTGGCGGTGGGAAAGTCATTTCCCTGAAACAGTATCTGACCGAAGAGTTTGAAAGCCAGAAGGACGGTACGTCGGTTGTGCAGCGGATCAAGGACATGGCCAGCGGTAAAGCCAGTAAGCAGCAGATTGATATTTCGCTGAAAGCGGTTGGCGATATGAGTTCAGCCGGTAACCTGACAGGTACCTACTTCGCCGGTTATGACCAGCGTCCGGGGGTTACGGTGTTCCCGTTGTTTGACGCCCACCTGCGCCAGCTGTTCCCGTCTACCAGTACCGAGAAACCGTTAATCCGCTACGTCCGTGAAACGACCAGCGAGGGCGGGTTTGACATGGTCGCTGAAGGTGCGGAAAAGCCGCAGATTGACTGGGATTTCGACATCGTGGATGCACCGGTCCGTAAAATCGCCGGTGTGTTCCGCCTCCCTGAGGAAATGATTGACGATATCCCGTACCTGCTTACGTATATCACCGGCCGTGGTCTGGAGGAGCTGAAAAACAAGGAAGACCAGCAGATCCTGTACGGTACCGGTGCCGGTCAGCAGTTGTCGGGTATCAACGCGATCGCCACGGCCTTTGCCGCCGGCAACCTCGTGGTACCGTCGCCGAACCGGTTTGACGCGCTGATCGCTGCCAAAAAGCAGCTCCGGATGCTGAACATGGTACCGACGCACGTACTGGTTTCCCCGGAAGATTACGCCGGTATGCGCCTCTTGAAAACCACAACCGGTGAATACATCTTCCCGGTATTGCCGGGCACGGATATCATCACCGTCGACGGCACGCCGATCATCCAGAACAACCGTGTTTCCTACGGTAACTTCTTTGTGATGGATGTCCGGTACGCGGAAATTGCAGACCGTATGGCCAGCCAGGTACGGCTGTTTGATCAGGACCGCGATAACGCGATCAAAAACCTGATCACCTGCGTAATCGAAGAGCGTCTGGCGCTGCCGATCTACCGGCCGCAGGCATTCATCAAGGGCACGTTCGCAGCCGCTATCACGGACCTTACTTCGTAGTCCCACGATTCACTATTTCAGAAAAAGAAAGCCCGCTCGATTTCCGGGCGGGCTTTTACGTAAAACCCCAATACAAACAACATGAAAGTACACATTCTGAGTGCCTTCCCCGGCTCCTCCGCCGGCAAGACCAAAGAGATTGACGACATCACAGCCAAAGAGCTGATCGCCAAAAAATGGGCCATCGAAGCCAAAGAGGGCGTCGAACATCCGGAGCCGGAAGAAGCGCCGTCGGATAAGACCGATAAGGCTGCTACCGGCAAAACCAACAAGGGAGGGAAATAACCATGCCGCCCGTATACGACATAGTGACCCCTCCGCAGTACGACTGCATTGATAACAAGGCCGTGGCGCAGTGGCTGGAAATACCCTCGTGCGATGAGAAGGCAATGGATCTGCTGGCGACCTGCGCCAGAACAGCCATTGACCAGGTCGGAACGTACACGACCAAAAGCCTGTCGCCGCGGGTAATGTCGGTCTTTTTCGACTCCCTCGACGGCGTACGGCCCATCAAATACGGTCCCGTTTCTGAAGAGGGGTTATCTATGACGACCGGTGGGAACGGCGTCGTGTCTGCGAACTCGACCCCGACCCTTGATCAGGTGCGGGGTTTTCCGGCGCCGACCATCCGCGGCCGGTATCTCAACGGGGTAAAGCTGACTTACAATGCCGGCTACGACGTCAATACGTTGCCGCCTGCACTGCGTACTGCCTGTCTGGTCTGCGCCGCCGAGCTGTATTGTGAATTAACGGGCTACAAACCGTCCGGCAATCTGACCCGCAACTGGCGGATGCTGGCTAATCCCTACAGAGATTTCCGCTAATGGCACGACTCGGCAGGGACACGGTAACGATATGGGAAACCCCGCTGACCGATGACGGCGGCGGCGGTAAGGTTGAAGGGGAACCCGTGATGATCTTCTCGGGCCTTGCCGAAGTGGAACCGGTAAAGCCATCCAGACGACTGGAAGCCGCGCAGGTAACCATGACGGCCGCGATACGGGTCAAGCTCTGGCGGCATGGCCTGCCAGACGTTGAGACTGGCCACGTGATCAACTGGCGGAATGTAAGCTACTCGTTTACGGGGCCATTTCTGCCGGTTGATGCATCCGAACGCGAATTCGTTGCTACGGCTACACAGATTACGGGCGTATGAAGTGGCTGGGACTTGATAAGGTAGAATCAAAGCTGCGGTCGCTGGCGTACGGCATACCGGAAGCCGCCAAGGCGGAAATTGAATTTACCGGCCGCATGATTGAAGCGGATGCCAAGGCGGCCGCACCGGTTGATACCGGTAAGCTGCGGCAAAGTATCCATTACGAGCCAACTAACGGCGGGTTCGGTGCCAGACTCTCGGTCAACGTACCGTACGGCTACTGGGTTGAATTCGGTACCGGGGCGCTGGTGCAGATCCCGGACGGCTGGGAAGGGTTTGCGGCACAGTTCAGGGGTAAGGGAATACGGGAGGTTAATCTGCCCGCCAGACCTTACATTATTCCGGCTTTCCGGATTCATACGTCCCGGTTGCCTGAACGCATCCTAAAACGATTCCGAATCAAATGATTTTCGCTGATGAAAAGGTACGAAAAGCGGTTTACGCCGCGCTTACCACGGTACCGCTTACGGTTGCGGGTAAAACGGTCGGTGTCTTCGATACACTGGCAACGGCGGGAACGGCTCCGCCATATGTAATTCTGGATGCTCAGCAGAACATTCCGGATAAGTATACAAAAGACAGCTACATCTACGATCACGTGCTGACGCTCCGGATCGTATCAACGGCGAAAGCCGCCTCCGGCCGTGACCTGAACGAAAAGGTGCTCGGCGAACTGACACCGCGGCTGACGCCGGAAACGCCGTCCGGGCCGGCGCCCTTTACCATCGACGGCTGGAAGATCCGGAACGTAACGCTTACCGGAAGTGATATGCCGGAAATGGCAGCCGGAGACGGGCTGAATGTGTACCAGAAAGTTTTGACGCTCACAATAAACATCTACAAATAATGTCTGAATTGCTGTTAGGGCAGAAAGTCCGGCTTAAAATCCAGACCACGGTTGGTCAGAATACGAGCTACAAATTAGTGGCGTCGGAGATCAGCTGCGGGCTGGATATCACTTTTGATAAGATTGAACTGGCCAACAAGGATAACGGCGACTGGAAAAAGCAGCTTCTCGGAAGTGGCTCGGCCAGCGTACCATGGGAAGGCCACGCCGACTTTACTCCGGCCGCCGATACACTGGGCTATGCGGATCTGTTGCCCCTCACGCTCGGTAAGCAGAAGCACAATTTTCAGATTGTGTTTGATGCCGCCAAGGATGTTACGATTTCGTTTCCCGGATATTTTGACGGGTTCAAAACCACCGGTCAGACAAACGACGGGGTGAAGGTATCTTTTAACGTGCTGGTGGACGAACAACCAACCCTGCAGGTCGCTCCGTAGTATGATTAACACGGTAAGGTTACACACAACCAATAACGGTCCGGTCCTGCTGACATTCAGCAACTGGACCGTTAACCGCTTTTGTAAGCTGGTAGACTGTAAAAGCAACCGGACTGATATTCTGCTCCATATTCTGTTCGGGCAAGATACCCTCAACACGACGATTGCGCTATTACAGGCTGCATCTGAAGCAACGGCAAAGCAGAAGAAGATTCCTATGGTCTATGACGAGTTCGATGTCAGTGAATGGGCTAATGATCCAAAGTGTAGTAATGACGCATCAAAAGTTGTAAACGCTTTCCTCGGCTGCGTCCTGAATATTGAGCCGGATGACGTGCCGGCCAAAATCGAGGAAATAAGCCGACAGGCGCTGGAAGAAATACAGGGGGGCGGGGATGTGACCCCGGCTGACCCAAACGCCTGACCCCTGCTGCCTTCGACTGGAAACAGTTTGAGCAGTGGGGGTATCAGCTTGGACTACTTCCTCATCAGTTCTGGCACGAAATGGGGCATGGGGAGGCTATTGATGTCATCAACTGCCGGTTTGAAGCGGAACGGGAGCGGAAGGTTGATGCGCTGCGTAATACCCGCATCATCATGGCAGAAATACGGAACCTGCTTGCCAAAAAACCGAAACTGCCGCACGAGTGGTTGAAATTACCGGGCGACGAAAACTTAAAGCCTGAGGAAGAACCGGAACCGGCGCCCCCCGAGGCTAGCCGGGAAGCGGCCTTATCGGTGGCCAGAGCGTTGTTCGCTGTCCTTGGTGGCAAACTGGATGAAAACGGGAATCCCATAAAAAAAGAGAATCATGGAGGCGATGAATCTGAGCCTTGAGTTCGGGGCGAATACACGGCCACTGGAACAGGGCATTGCCGATGTGCTGTCAAGGTTACGTCAGTTAATTGTCGGCACTGACCGGGCAACTCAGGCAACCAATACGAACACTCAGGCCATTGGCAGGGCCGCGCAGGCAACAAATACCTACAGGGATGCACAGGGACGGCTACGTGATGAACGTGGCCGTTTTGTCGGTGATGGCAGCCGTTTTAACGGGAGTCTGGATGAAACTATCACCCGGCTTTCAAGCCTCGCCGTCGGTACGTTTTCGGTAAATAAGGCATTTGACTACCTCAGACAGGGATTAAGGATTACCTCAGACTTTCAGCGGCTGGAAGCATCCCTTAAGGCGGTATCCAAAAACGAGGAAGACTTTGGCCGGTCAATGACCTTCCTGCAGGTCACGTCTGATCAGCTTGGACTTTCGTACGAAAGTCTGGCCAGCTCCTACAAGTCGCTGAAGGCTGCTTCGAACGGTACTGCACTGGAAGGTGCTGCCACAGAACGGATTTTTACAGCTGTTACGAAGGCATCGGCCGCGCTTCAGTTGTCATCGGAAGACACCAAAGGTGCACTTAATGCCTTGCAGCAGATGCTCAGTAAGGGGGTGGTCAGTGCGGAAGAACTTCGGCAGCAGCTCGGTGAACGGGTGCCAGGGGCATTTAAATTGTTCGCCGAGGGGCTCGGGGTGTCGGAGGTTAAGCTCAATAAGATGCTGGAGCAGGGTGAAATCCTGTCCGACGTTGCCTTACCGAAATTTGCGGAAGCCCTGGAACGCACATACGGCGATAAGGCTCAGGCTAACGTGGATAACATGGCGGGCAGCTTTCAACCCCTGAAAGATCAGGCCTCATTCCTGGTGGCTGAGTTATCCAAAACAACAGGTGTAGACACGTTCTTTACCAAACTTTCGAACGGTCTGGCTGATGTAACCCGCGGATTCCGTGAGCTGATTGCCACGGGTACTACGAAAGCTGTCATCGGCTCGCTGGCTTTGCCTGGTGTTTCCGGATTTAATATGGCAGAGGCTATTGCTACCGGTAAGACAAAAGACAAGGTAACTGCCGAAAATCTGGCCTTCCGGCAGGCTGCCCCTGACAGGCGGCAGGAACTGATCCAGACACAAAGCGATATCGTAGGCAATATCCGCGGTGAATACCTGGGACTGATCGGCCGCGATTCGCAGACAAAGGTCAAGTCCGAAGAGCTTCTGAAAGTCGAAAAAGCCTTCCGAGAAGAAAAAACGAAGCTTATTGCTCTGCGGAATATTGATAACCGGCTAATTAAAGAAGAAGCCGCAGCGGCCGAACTGGCAGCAAAAAAGCAAAAGGAACTGTCCGATCTGAATACGAAAAAGGGTAAAGCCGTTCAACTGCTGGATATTTCCGATCAGGCTATTTTTCAGCGGGCTCTTGATAACGTTCTTAAAACAGATCCGGAAAATGTCGAAAAGATTGCTAACCTGAGAGCCTTGATAAAGGATGCCAGGTCGCTGGAAGGCGGCAGGCGGATGCTATTTGAGGTGCCGGTAATGAAAAGTATCGGTTCCGGTAATGTCGGCATGGTTAACGCCATATCAGCGCCCAAACTCGGGGGACTGACCACCGCAGTTAATCAGGGAATTCGTGAGAACGGATTTGATCCGTACGCCAGGGCGCTACAATATAAGCTGGCTGCCGGTGAGGTCACCAAGGCGCTTGATCCGTCGCAGTACGAATCAGCAATCAACCGGTTTAATGACCTGATCGGGACGGGCCTTGATGTTGAGTCAGCGAAAAACAAGATGCTGGCTATTCAGGATGTTTTCCGTAACATTCCCGATGAGTTCACTGGTATCAAGGCTTCGCTGGATGCCGCGCTTACCGATTACGATCCGTTCAGCGGACTGGCCGATAAAACGATGCAGAGTGCTGAAATGCTGAAGCAGGCTTTTATTTCTGCCAGACAACAGGCTTCATCCGGTGCCGGTGATATGCTTTTTGGTATTGGTGAGTCGATCGGCAAGGGAAAGAACCCGCTGAAAGCAGCTCTGAAGGGTGTATTCGGTCTTATTTCGGATTACCTGGCGAATACCGGTAAAGCAATGTTGCTGGCGTCCGGATTTCTCAGCGCCGGTTTTCTGACGGCTCCGTTTGGTATCCAGATGGCGACGCAGGGCGGGGCGATGCTGCTGGGGGCAGGGGTTATCAAAGGACTGGCTAATAATATACCGGCGATGGCAGAGGGCGGATTCCTTACCGGACCCCGTGTAGTCCTCGCTGGGGAAGCCGGTAACGAAGCGATTTTACCGGTAGACAAGATTGTTCCGCTGATGGGAGCGGCTATGAAGACAATCAACCCGGCACTGGCTGCGCCGTTGGTTTCGCCGGTTACGCCCGGCAGTGTTCCGGCTCCTGCAACCGCCGATTACCAGCGCCGTAACATCAGTATCGATCAGCGGATTTCGGTAGAAGCCGGTGAGGCCCGGATCAGCGGACTGGATCTGCTGATTCCGCTCATGCCGCGGCTGGCCAGTGCTTACAAAGACATGACGGGGCAGTCACTGTTCGGGTAGGCAAACTGGTTTGTTGTTTGTTCTGTTATTTCAACGCCTCAATGGCAAATAATAGAGCTATGGCCATGGCACAATACTACAAATACAGGCAGAACCTGTCACAAAGGATTTAGATTCTGCCTGTTAATTATTGATTGTAACATCATTCAACTATGAATTTGTAGGTGATTATACTTTTGGCGTTTCCTATGCGAATAAGGTATAAGCCGGTTTGAAGGCCTGATACGTCTACCGCTAAATTATCATGACTAAGAGTATCTAATGATTTAGCCTGACTTACTATCCTTCCATTAGCATCGGTAATTGAGTAAAATTGACAATTGTTGTCAAGTTCATTTAACGGCACATTTATGGTGTTTCTAACTGGATTTGGGTATATTTTGGTAGCATTCTCAATTTTACTGTTGCTTACCGTCGCTTCTCTGGCGGCCCCTATTTTATGTATTGTAATTTCATCGACAGGTTTAAGGTTGTATGGTGATTGGCCGCAATAGTTACAGTTACGTTGATCAACTTTGACCCAGCCATTAGGATACAACTGTTCATTACAAATGTTTGCGTACGAACCTACCGGAAGGCCATCCAGTTTATAGATCGTGAAAAGTTTGGCAGGTGTAAGGTCCGCGGAATTCAGACCGCAGCAATTACAGAATTGTTCTGAAAGTTTCACCCATCCGTTTGGTATGGGTTTATTTCCGCATATATAAGCGCTCGTCCCCGGTGCTAAACCATCAAGTTTTCTAATAGTAATCTGCAATGCTGGTTTAAGGTTGTATGGTGATTGGCCGCAAAAATTACATGACTGTTGCGAGACTTTGACCCAGCTACTGGAATACAACTGTTCATCACAAATATTTGCGTACGAACCTGCCGGAAGGCCATCTAGCTTATAGATCGTGAAAAGTTTGGCAGGTGTAAGGTCCGGAGAATTCAGGCCACAGAAATTACAGGCTTGTTCTGAAAGCTTTACCCATCCGTTTGGTATGGTTTGATTTCCGCATATATTAGCGCTCGTCCCGGGTGCCATACCCTCAAGTTTTCTAATAGTAATCTGCCATCTAGGTTTAAGGTTGTATGGTGATTGGCCGCAAAAATTACATGACTGTTGCGACACTTTGACCCAGCCATCGGGGTAGGACTGTTCATCACAAATATTTGCGTACGAACCTGCCGGAAGACCATCCAGTTTATAGATTGTAATGGACTTATTACTAGGAGGGCATCCTGCAGAATAATCTTCGCGGAGTTTTACCCAGCCGTTTGGGATGCTTTGGCCAGAGCAAATGACCTGTTGCGTCTGCGCTACAGTGCAGAATGAATACAGTAGGCTAATAATAAATAGAAACGTTCTCATTTTGAAGTGTATTTAAAGGTGAAACTCGTTTCAAAAAATTAAACACTATAACTTATTACATGTAACTTACTGGTTGATAACAAATATATACTAAAAAATACTAAAAAAACAAAATTGGTTACGGGGCTTTACCGGCATACATATGTCGTAAAGGGATGAGAAAATTCTGATCCACTATACTGTGCCAGTGTTTTGGCTCCTTTTAAGGCTTTAAGAGCCGCTGCCAAGAGAGTACAATCAATCCGAGATTGGCTGCTGATTCCGCTGTTACCCCGGCTGGCCAGTGCTTACAAAGACATGACTGGACAGTCACTGTTCGGGTAGGCAAAAGTTGTTAATCCCTTCCGGCCAACCGGAAGGGATTTTTATTTTCTAAGCTTTTGAGGATGAGCCAAGGGTAATCGGTATGCCGGTCAGCGGGATAAAAAGAGGCGATAAGGCAAACGGGCTTCGGCGGGAAGTTGGAAAAAAAGAGTTATGTTTAGTAACTTGTCTGATTTTTTCGTTAAAATTTCCAGCCATGATAAGTTGACGTATTATAGATAGAACGAATATTTTGGCGGGAAGTATTCAGAAGTAGTCTTTACAATTTAATGAATTTGAGCAATGAGTACATACACTTCAATTGAGATCTGTGCAGGCGCAGGCGGGCAGGCGTTAGGATTAGAGGATGCAGGATTTGAGCATTTAGCGTTAGTAGAGATAGAGCCATTAGCATGTCAGACGTTACGCCATAACCGTCCTGCCTGGAATGTTATCAATGAAGATGTCAAAAAAATTAATGTAGAAGCCTATAAAGATCAGGTCGATTTATTTGCCGGAGGTGTACCATGTCCTCCCTTCTCAGTAGCAGGGAAGCAGCTCGGCAAGGATGATGACAGAGATCTGTTTCCTGAAGCATTGCGTTTAGTAAAAGAATGTAACCCGAAAGCCGTTCTGCTTGAGAACGTGAAAGGGCTGTTAGATCCCAAGTTTAAATCTTACAGAGAAGTCATTCTTGAAGAACTTGACAAAATGGGGTATGAGGGGTCATGGAGGGTTCTTAACTCATCCGATTTCGGAGTACCCCAATTAAGACCACGCGCAATATTGGTGGCGTTAAAAAAGCAGTACAGCCCTTTTTTTCATTGGCCGGAAGCGGGCTTAATCCCTAAAAAAACTGTCGGGGATGTCCTGTTTGAAGAAATGAAATCAGCTGGCTGGGCACATGCTGATGAGTGGCGGAAGGCCGCTTCAGGTATTGCCCCAACCCTTGTTGGTGGCTCCAAAAAGCACGGAGGGGCCGATTTAGGCCCTACAAGAGCAAAAAAAGCATGGGCTTTATTGGGAGTCGACGGACATGGTTTAGCAAACAATCCTCCTGCCGCAGACGCTACTTTTTATATGCCTAAGTTAACTGTCGAAATGGCCGCTCTCATTCAGGGTTTCCCGCAGGACTGGCATATAGTAGGAAAAAAAACACCTGCCTACAGACAAGTTGGAAACGCATTTCCGCCACCTGTTGCATCTGCCGTTGGAAAATCTATAATTGCGGCATTAGAAGCATATTCCTTAAACCACCATTCAACATGTCAAAAACACCAAAAGGAGCAGGAGCTAAAGCTAAGCTGAAAGCATACTTCCTGGAAAATGTAGGTAAAGTTGTTGACTCTGAGGAGTTAAGAATTATAGCAGGGTCAAGTGAATGGGCACGCCGGGTCAGGGAGTTAAGAGGGGAAGAAGGGATGAATATTGCAACTCATAATGATCTTAGCGACCTAAGGCCGGGTCAGTACATGTTGGTTAATTTAAAACCCTTACCAGCATTTGAACGTGGAATTTCTAAAGAGGTGAGAGCGTTTGTGCTGGACCGTAACGGGTTTACATGTCAAATGTGCGGAGCCGTCGCCGGAGAGCCTCATCCCTATGATCCCGGACGAAAAACACGCCTTCATATAGGTCATATACTTGATAAGTCAATGGGCGGGAAAGATGAACCCTCTAACCTCCGGGCCATATGTTCAGTTTGCAACGAAGGTGCATCCAACACTACTTTGGTTCGGCCGGATGCCATGAAGCTGCTGACTCAGATAAGACGCTCGGCTACGGCTGATCAGCTTCAGATTTTAGAATGGATTGTGAAAAAATTCAAAGTACAGGCAAAACGAATATTGGAAGAAGATTAAAGTTATTCCGATTTAAAAAGGTTTTAATTGAAAATCCCCCAGCTTATTTTCTGCTGGGGGATTTTTATCTTATATAAATGAAATTGTCTATTAAAAAGTAACCCGCTTTTTGGCAATATAAGGGGAAGTAATGATTCGGTCAATCAACCATGTTTGTTTTTGTACTTGCCTCACCCACCTTGTGGTAACGCCAAAACTTTTTAATTAGTTGAGACCTTCCTTTACAAGCTTAACCAGTGAGTCATATATCTCAAAAATGTCATTTTCGACCTTTTCCAGTGTCTTTACATATTGGTATTTAGCCAGCGTAGTCGGACGTTCTATGTTACCTTTCTGAAGTTTGAAATTGCCGAACGACACCCGCATCTTGCTATCATTACATTCTATGATAACTGAATAGTCGGCTATTTCTGTGCGGAACGGCATAGCTCTGTAGGACTTCTGCTCTTCTTTAGTAATGAAATAGCTGTTTGTGCTACCGCTCCCGATAATGTCGTATAGCTTGTTGTCAGACATACCGAAGATACTGTTCGGGTTTTCAAGATGAAGAGCGCCCCAGCGCCTTGCCTGGCGAAAAATCATTTCCGCCTTAGCGGAGTCTATCTTATCTGAAAACTCATAGTAGACCTTTCCATCTTTCACTGGCAGGACACCTTCAAGTTTGCCGTTTACTACCTTCGGGGTGTAGTAATATAGTTCAGGGGCGCAGGAAGATAAAACAGTAATTAGTAGTAAACAAGTAAATAGGTTTTTCATAATGAATGATATAGTAGTAGTTAGCCTTTTATCGTATAATCATTTGGCCGTTGACGACTGAAATAAATCCATTTACTTTCTCTATTAAAGTTTTGATTTCGCTTTTAGTTATTTCATGTTGAGTAGCTGTTTTGGTTTTTTTATCTATTTTGGTATAACCATTTCTGTGAACTATATCATGCCTAATCTCTACGGCTTTGTATACCTCGCCCATATCATTCGGAAAGTCTACATCGAAAGTTGCCTTAAACATTGGCTTTACTTTTTTTAAATTGTGATACATCACACTCATTACTTCATCTATAACTATTTCTGTTATTTTATCGTACACTTTGAATACTTCTGATAATTTAAATTTTTGGGTATTTTCTTGATCAATACTCTCGCCTTTACTGTATTTAGGATAAGATTCTACAAAACTTCTTAAGTATTTTTCATTTTTTATTAATGACTTTATGAATATGTTTGATAAGTATGTCTCCATAGCAGTAATTACATTAGCATAAAGCATATTATTAATAAAGCGGTCTAATATTTTAATGTCATATTTATTATCCATCATAAGTGTTATATTGCTTATATTTTGCGTGAACTCACCAAAAACGGATTCAATGTTTAAATCAGTATCTATTTGAGGATACCTTTCGGCGATCATCATCAATAGTTGATCTTCCTTACGCTTAGCGACTAAGTTAGGCCTGTTTAAGTTGAATACGCTAATAGTAGCATTTCCTTTTTCACTCAATCCGGTGTATAATCCGGTTTCTTCATCAAAACTTATATGAAAACTAGGATCTTCAGCAAATGGATCAATAAGCAGAGGAGAACTGTTTTCATCTACAGGAAAACTATCTCTCTTAAACGCACTACATGCTTGACACAGGAGTAATAGGTTATCCCAGCTATATGCTAAATCCGGGAACTGTGACTTTGGATAATAATGCCCTATAGTAGCCAATCCTGATATTCCAATTTTAGACTCGCAATAGACACATTCATTAAAAGATTGTTCTTCAAGAACCTCAATAATTTTTCTTTTATAGCGATCCCAAGTCTTCTCGTTAACCAAATTTTCATGAAAGAAAATCGGTGAGGGCATGCGAATAAATCTTTTCATTTTATAAAATCAACTATTGCTTTAAGAAAAGTCTTTTAGGTTAATGAACAGCATTACGTACTTCTAGTAAAGTTATTGCAGGTGAGTCAACATCCGCAGCCCTTTCCGACTGTCCAGTGGCAACCATTTGCTGCGCACTGTGATTTGGTGTACTTGGAACAACCGCATTTACTGGAGCCGGTTTTAGGCGAAGGGCCGCCGTCACCGAGTCCGCAGCCAAACATTGCAAATAACAGAAGGAAGGAAAGGTGCTTTTTCATGATTATATGTGGTTAATTTCCGGCAATCTTAAACTAATTATTCTTATTGTCAAGACTTATTGTTTTTTCGTATATTAAAACTGCAAGCAACAGATGTAGAATGAACATTGATATACTGAAAACTATGCTGGTTGATTTTACCGGTATGACTGCATGGCCTCCGGAATGGAGTGGGTTGTATGTAGGTATTGCGTCAGTTAGTCAGGATGGGAAAGACTACCGGTTTGACCTTGTACGACATGGCGAAAGTGAAATTCTGTGCACTATTATCGTTGTCAGGCAGGACAGTATTTTTCTCGAAATGGATAATATACCTTATTTCTGCCTGTCGGCTGATGAACTGGTTTCAATAACAAAGCACCTAAATATTAAGGCTGACTGAAAATGAATGATCGCCGATCTTGATGTCGGTTAAACTTCCTAGCATTGCTCCTATTGATCCCGCCACCGTGACAGGAATTTAGCAGGCCTAACCAAACGAGCTGACAATGACGATTCCGGCGGGCTACGGCGAAAAATACCGAACCGAATTCAGATCGGTGAGTGTTACGGGAGACTATCCGCTAGGCTCCCGCAGCTTCCGTATTTCCTTCTACCGCCGCGGGTATTCGGGTTCGATCCTGGTTATGAAACCCGGTACCAGCCCCCTGAAACTGGCAACGGCCAGCGAAGGGCTGTTCGGGGTGGTGTCGATGCGGGCTACCTTTCAGCTTGTTTCCTACAATGATATCCCCTTGTCCGAGTTCTATGCCGACGACGACATGGGCATGCTGGTGGTGATTACCGGGGGCATTGAATTCGCACAGACGGTATTCATGGGCTGGCTGACGCCGTATAAGGCTTCCCAGCCGTATAAGGGCGGTCAATACGTAATCACCCTGGCGGCTCAGTGCGGGCTGGGGATGTTGCAGGATATTGATTACGACATTGCGCCGGGCAAAAACACGGTACACGATATCGTCTATAACTGCCTGCTCAAAGTGGGTTACGAGTTGCCGCTGTGGAAGGCCAGCCCGGTCTACGAAGAAAGTCACCTGAACGGTGGCGCCCTGCCTTCACTCAATTACGATGCCTGGAAAAACGCCCGCTTCAATACGCAGGCGTTCTACAAGAATAACGAGCGGGTCAGCTGCCTGGCTGTACTGGAGCGGTTCTGCAAGCCCAACTACGTGCTCATGCAGTGGCAGGGATCGTGGCGGCTTTTGTACCGGCCGATGCTGGCTGACTACATGACCGGTATTACCTGGATACAGTACGATGATGCAGCCGACGAAACGCCGGCCGTATCCATACTTGATCCGCGGGTTTCGGTGAAAACCAATCAGGCCGCCAAACCGGTCTGGGGAGCTACCGAGGTAATCGAACCGGCCATCAAGCAGATCGAACTAACGGCCGAATACGGCGAGCTGGAAAACCGGCTGCCGAACGGTTATTTCTCCTCGGGCCTGTCGGGCTGGACGCTGGCAAACGGTTCGTTTGTGCCGGTGCCGGTTGCCGTCGGTGACGGCACCGAAGACAGCCCGTTCGGGGCGGAGGTCTCCGGAAACGCCTACAGCCAGAACGTCAATAAAAATACGTTCCTGCTCACCTTCTGGGCGCTGACTAAAACGATCAGTGTAACCCGCACGATCCGCACCGTTTCCGGCGTCAGAGCCGGACAGCCGGGGGCGGCAACCAACGCCGAAAAGCACATCATCGGGTTCAGCCTCGACTTCGTAAACACAGACTGCGCCGGTCCGCTGATAGCCATTAAGGCGGTGACCAGTCAGGGCGCTTACTACCTGACCCAGCAGGGTACATGGTCGAAAAAGGTAGAAGACGGCGAACTGAAGGCGGATAATACCTGGAAAACACAGAACGATGTTGTATTGTCCAAACCGACGAGCGGCGAGGCGATGACGGTATCGGCAACCGAAACGGTGCCGGGTCTGGGCAACTACACGCTGACGGTCTATTTGTATCAGCCGGTTTCGCTGCCCGATTCAGAGCCAACGGCAAAAATTGTGTACCGGAATGCTAAACTCACGATTGAGGATTCCGGCTCGATCATCGCCGTGCGCGAAGTAATCCGCGTGAAAACCGACGGCGTTGATCCGCTGTCCCGAAAGAAGAAAGCGAAAGAGACGCTGCTGATCTGTGATCAGACCAGCTACCATCAGGGGGCGGGCCAGCGGGAAAACGCGCTCATGCGCATTGACAACACACCGACCCGCCGGTGGTGGCAGAACGTGGGCGGAACCATCCGCAAAGACAAGATTCAAAACCATTTCGCGCTTGACTTCATCCGGCTTCAGGGACGGTTCGGTCCGGGTTACGACGGCGGTCTGATCGGTGAGCCGGGGCCGCTGGATGTGTTGAAGTTCATCGAAAACGACAACCAGCACGACATCATCCGCAGCTGGAGCTGGGATGCGCTGACGCGTCAGACCGATGTACGGACGGTACAGATTCTGAGCGTAACGGCCGGTACCGGCATCAAGGCTCTCTGGGAATCGTCGGACGGCGCAAAGTTCACCATGCCCGACGATCTGGCCAGCTTCGGCAGTGACAACACAACCGTCACACCGCTGCCCCGTCAGAACGGCACACCCGTTACCGGTACGGCAGGCCAGTCTCCGTGGCTGGCGGCGCTGGAACAGATCCTGAAACGGATCCGCGACGCAAAAGGGGTGGTTATCCCGCCCGGACAGGCGGCGCCCGGCGGCATGGGTATCGTCGTAAGCGTGGGTGACAAAGTTATCAACCAGTCAGAACAGGTGTAAATGGACGGCTATCAGCTATACTACAAAGATCTGGCGCTGCACAATAACGTGGAGTTTGCCCTGTCGCTGGATATGACTCTGGCCGGCATTACGGATCCCGGTACCGGAGAGGTCGTCAGCCAGACCAGCCCCCTGTTTTCGGTCGGTCGTGACGGCAACCCGATTCCGGAAGGCGTCTACCGGGTATACTGGCGGTATCTGGACGAAGAATGGAAAGATAAGCAGTACGACACATTCCTGTGCGGGAATCCGGCGATTGATGCGGAGGATGTGGTGTCGATCACCGTCATTGAGCCAATTGGATCAGGTATTATCTACGGCATTTCAAATGACGGCACCATTGCCGGTATCGGCCATACGCAGACCGGTACCACGTTCACGGTTGACGCCAACGGTGATCCGCTACAGCTGGATAAGAAGTACTATATCTTCTACAAAACAGCCGACGGGGCATGGACGAGCGACAACGCGCAGGAGGCCTCCACGGCGACGGGCTACGAATGGCCGGATTTCATGACCGGTCAGGGGTTACCATCCGCGGCGACCGGTACTAGTGGCCTGACCCATTATCTGGATACGCTGACCAAAAAGCTGTACAAAAAGGAAGAAACGGGCTGGATCTTCAAGGGAGGTCTCGGCGATCCGAACCACTACTCGCACGTGCAGACGTTCGCGTCGTCCGACTGGGCAATCGGACACAACCTCGGCTATAAGCCCGGCGGCATCGTCGTGCATGATACGGCCGGCAACGAATGGGAACCCGACGTGACCTACGTCGATAACAATAACCTGATTTTACACTTTGGCCTCAGCTCCTTTACGGGGACGGCCGAACTTTCATAACCATGGCCAAAAAGAAAAGTAACGGCATTGATCTGGTAGGCTCCGAGCTTCAGAACGCCCGGATGCACAACCTGGGCACCGCTCCGGCATCGCCCGGCGTCGGTCAGGTCTGGTACAATACCACCGACGGGTATTTATACCTGCGGGATGGCAGCGGTAACCGGCAGCTGACGACGCTGACTCAGGTGCTCGGCCTACGCCTTGATCAGTTCACGGCACCGAACGTGGCACTTTCCATGGCCAATCAGCGCATTATCAACCTGCTGGACCCGACTAACCCGCAGGATGCAGCCACCAAGGCCTACGTTGATGCACTGATATCCGGTATGCGCTGGAAAGACGCTGCCCGCGTCGGCTCGACTACCAATATCAGTCTCTCTGGTCTCCAGACAATCGACGGGGTGACAGTGGCCGCCGGCGACCGCGTGGCGGTCATGGGCCAGACGACTGGCAGCCAGAACGGGATCTACGTCGCAGCCTCCGGAGCCTGGGCGCGGTCTGAGGATGCGAATACATCGGCGGAGGTGTTTGCCATGTCGTTTTTCGTGTCCGAGGGGACGAACAACGGCAATAAGGTGTATGTCTGTACGACCGATGCGCCGATTTCGCTTGGCTCAACCGCGCTGGCCTTTTCGCTGATTGGCTCATCAACCTCATTCACGCAGGGTACAGGCATTCTGATTTCGGGCAATCAGATCAGCATCGATACCAGCGTGGTTACCCGTAAGGTGGTTGGTCAGGTAGGTAATGGTTCCTCGACCAGCTTTACCCTTCTGCATAACCTGGGGACCAAGGCAATCGGTTTGTTCATGCGCAAGGTGAGCACCGACGAAGCGTGGGACCCTGATTTTACGACCCCGACCATTAATACGGTAACGGTAAACTTCTATACCGCACCGACGACAAATGAATTTGAGATCGTCATTTTCGGGTAAATCATCATGGCCAGAAAACTAGGTAATCCCGGCAAAACTCCGGTCACCGGTGATGTGTGGACCTGGGACGGCAGCAACATGAGCCTGATGGCTCCGCCGAGCGGTGCAGCTGTCACAGCCAATTTTACGCAGCCCGTCCCTACCCAGTCCGTCACGGCGTCCCTGAGCAGCACCCGCTGGATGACGGTCGGCATGATCGTCTATATCAGTAACGGCGGGTACTATGAAGTAACGGCGGTGGGGTCGATCACGGCCGCAACGCTGAAAAACCTGGGCTACAGCGGCAACCGTGTGGAGAACTCAACCATCCTGGCGGGTAACGGCGTGGTCGCGGCCGGTTTGAAGGGTGTTGACGGGAAGGGGATTATTTCGGCCAGCGTCGATCCGTCTGCCGGCGATGGCAGTAACGGCGACTACTGGTACAACCAGAATACCTACACCTTTTTCGGGCCGAAATCGGGCGGCGCCTGGCCTGCCGGTATTTCGACAAAGGGAGCGGACGGGAAAAACATCGAGCTACAGGTCAGTGCCACGCATATCCAATGGCGCAAAGTCGGCGATACGGCATGGACCAACCTGATTGCTTTTTCCAGCTTACAGGGAGCACAGGGACCGCAGGGGCCGGATAATATTATTCGCTTCAACGTCTCGAACGGGCCGAACGTGTTCCGGCGGCTGGTTACCCTGCCGTCATCCAATGACGGAACTTACGACGAGACGATTATTCAGGGCAGTTTCGGGGGCTGGGGGGCTGGCAACAAAACAACCTTTTTCGGCCGGTTCAGCAACCGGGCCGCGTTCACGTATCACTACTGGTACATCGGCCAGCAGACGCAGGCCAGTATCAGAGCCTACCAGCAGGCCGATGGCAGTGTAGTAGTTGGATTGTGGACGCCGGTGACGTTCTCCTCGGCCGGCCTGCATGTCTTCAGTTCGCAGGTGTATGCGGACACGTCAGCTACCCAGATTAGCCCGTCGGGTACGCTGATCTTTGACTCGGCAAACCAGACGAGCTATCCGGCTTCCTGGCGGCTGGATGATGGTGGTTTCCGCATTGAAACCGGTCTGGTTTCGACCCGGCGGTTTTCAACGGCGCTGACGGCTATGCCATCGGGCTATTTATCGAGCCGGAATGCGTTGCCGATCGTTCGCGCAAATGATACGGGCGAAGAACACAAGGTGACGTGGGCTGACTTTAAGGCATTTTTGTCGGCAACCTCCACGCTGATTCCGGATCAGTCGGGCAGCACCTCCGCGGCGTTCAGTCTGAATCTGGCGCTGTACTTCAGCGATCCGACGGGCCATCCGCTGAGCTATTCGGTTTCGGGCAACCCGGGCGGCACCTCAGCGGCCAGTAACGGGGTCTTCAACGGTACGCCCGCGCAGGCAGGTACGTTCAACGTGCTGGTTACTGTGACGGACATTATGAGCTGGACGTATACCCGCTCGTTTGTCTTCACCGTGATCGGGTCGGCGGTGAATAAGCTATACTACGACTGGGACAGCGGCACGAAAGGTTACTGGGCGTATGCACAGGTATCGGACATCAGTACGTCGGTGGCGTACGAGGTTTTACTTACCCCGCTTTCGGGTCAGTCAGGCGCTCCGGCGGCAACGTACCGCACAATGGAAGGCGGAAGCTGGACGCTGGGCGGAGTGACCTACAACCGCCGGTATCAGTACCCTCCGGCCTTTGCAGGCGGGGCTGATGTGAATCCGGGCTGGTGGCGGCAACGGGTGCGGAAGGTATCGGATACCAATGTTGCCCGGCAGGCCGACGTACAGCTGATTGCGGGCAGTAACAGCAGCGCGGATATAACCAATAACTCACCGTATGTGCCGCCGGGCAACAACCCGCCGGTATGGGGCAGTATCCCCAATCAGACATTTTCCCGCAAACGGGCAGCCAGTTATACAGTTCCGGCGGCAACGGATCCGGAAGGTGGCCTACTGAGCTATTCTATTACGGGCCTGCCTGACGGGTTGTCGTTCAATCCGTCGTCGCGTCAGATTTCGGGCATTCCTACCACACTAGGAACGTACCTGGTGACGATAACCGCGACCGATCCGGCAGGGCAGTCAGCAGGACAATCATTCTATATTATTGTGGCCGTTTCGCTGTGCTCGGACTTCCGGCAGTACACCTCCGGCGATAACGTGGGCAGTTCGTCGCTGGTCTATGAGTATAACAACGGCAGCGGGTATCCGCGGGCGTTCGCGTCAACCGATGAGCTGGTAACGCTCATGAATGCGAATACCAGTGTCAATTTTGACTTTGTCAGGGTGACCGGTGGCAACTGGGCATCAGGGAGCCGGATTTGGGGCACCAACAACCCGACGATTATTGACAATGCCAACGCCAATCCCGGTACGGCCCCGAGTCCGGCGCTCTATAACGTCGATGAGGCTGGCTGGTGGGCCAGAAACCCGGTCTATTCGGGCGGCGTGCTTCAGTCGGTGGATATGTACCGGACGGATACCTGCGGCTATATCGTGGAGATTCAGGCCTGGTCGGCATCCACCATTGCGCCCGTTGTCGGGTCGGCTACCATTTTCAATCCGTCGGTACAGTGGTCGGCCGGCAAGGCGCAGGTGATTAACTCGGCCAGTCCTTCCATACCGTCGGGGTATACGCTCTATTACTGGACGGACGGGTCCACCCCGACGACCAGCCTGCCGGCCAGCTATGATTACGATACCGGCGACGTAGTGACGATCTACGCCGCTATCACCAATAATCCGGACCCGATACAGGGAAATTTCAGCGCTGCTTATTCAGTAATCCAATTCTAATGAACACAGAGATAGACAAATTACTCAGTCAGTTTCCGCCCGGCGTCATGGTGCTGGTTTTTGACGGTGCCTTGAACCTGATCGCTGCGCATAAAACGCCGGTCAAACCGGTTGTTGTTGCGCCGCAGCCCGGCATACCGCCGGTCGGGGTGACAGAACCAGCTGCACCGGCGGTATACCTGGTCACTGCGCTCTATGAGCCGGAATCGGGTAAGATCATCGCGCAGGCGGACGGGGATGATGTGCTGTTCGCTATCTCAGGCCTTCGGGACTGGTCGGCCGACAGTGAGTTTGACGTGCCCGCCTATCAGGTTCGTGAGGGGAAAACCTTCGAGGTCCAGGCGAAGTGGCTGATAAACGGCGAACCGGTAATCCGGACAACGTCGGTTAATCTGGCTGCTTACCGGGATCAGCTGCCGGTTCTGCCGGATAGCCCGCCCCCGGCAGTAGCCGGACCGGCTGTTTCCGCACCGGTTAGCCGGTCGGATCCGGGTGATGTAGTCGGTAGCCGGCACCTGTTCGACCCGGTGGTCGAATTCAAAGACGGCAAAGCCCGTATCCGCAATCAGGTGCAGCACGATACGATCCTGTACTGGATTGACGGCGGATGTCCGGAGCGGGAACTGTCAACGGAGTACCGGTACAGCGCCGGCGATCAGGTAACGATCTATGCGGCAAAAACGGATAACGAGGATGTGATCCTCGGCAATTTTCAACCGGCCTATGCGGTCATAACCATTCCTGACGATGCAGGCGAATAAGCCAACCTTCCTGAGCCGTGACCCGTGGTATGAGGTCGGTTCAATTAATGCCCCGGCCCTGACGCTGCCCGACGGGAAGATACACATCACCTCCCGGAAACGGGTGGCGGTGTCAGTCGCGTCGATGATCGGCCGCTGCGGGGTAAAAGCGGTAAAGGATTCGGGAGCCCCGACGCAGTATCAGTACATGTGGTCGCGGAATGCCGAATGGCTTTCCTCCGGTATTGGTCCGACACCGAACGTAGGAAACGAGGCCAGCGCCTACGACGAAACAACGGTCCGCAATCTTGCGCGCTCGAAGCCGTGCGTGTATGCAGAAGGCAACGATTTTCAGGAGGGTGTGCTGGCGATGCCGGAAACGTCGAGCCAGTTTCAGTGGTGGATGGATGAGCGGCGGCTGATGTACCAGAATCCGTCGTACAATCCGAACGGCTACACCCGCCGGGATCACGGTGGCCACGGCTCGCCTGTTACCTACCAGGGCGGGGTTGGCGGACGCTGGCGGGATAGCGGCGGGGGGAACGTATCTCCGGTCAATTCCTACTACATCAATATGTACGCCGGTCAGGCTGCTGCGCGGGCGATGTCAGCGGGCTATCACAACACGATCGAGCCGCTTGGTGTGGGTACCAACCTGAAATTTTATTGCGATCGTCCGGATTACGCAGTCGATTACTACATCAAGAAACACGCGATGGAGATCATCGGCAAGGGCCTCGGGAAAGCCGGCGGTCTCGGCCCCGGCTACCTGACGTACACGCCCTGGGGGAAAGTAGAAGGGATTGATCCGGCGGCGCATGACCTGCACAACAACATCTACACGAAGCGCAGGATTACCAGTCCGGCGGGGTATGCAGTGACGACCACCCACCCGCGCGTCGATTACGACTACTATGTTGGCTGCGTGTTCATTCTGGGCTTTGTGATGTGCTCGGGCTATGTGCCCTTTGATGATGACGAACGCTACGGGGCCGACCCGAACCTGATGACTACGCTCAACCCGGCGGGTAATCCGAACCGGGACCGGTACGTGGGTTGGGAGCCGGATGTGGCCGGTACGTCGGCGCCGGTGGTCAGCTCCGGCGGCTTCTACGAAGAGCCGTGCCGGTGGATTGATGCCGGTTACGAGGCAGCGTACTACTATTCCCAGATGGACCGCACGGCCGGTCAGCCCTGGCAGTATATGTCTTACAAAGAGGGATCCGGCTCATTCATTTCCGTTCAGTCAAACGGAACGGATATCCTGTACCACGCCGCTGCCAACGACGGACCACACGCCACATTTGCCGGTGCCCGTCGCGGACGTGGTGACTGCATGTACCGGGTGTCGGGTAACGCGCTCGACTGGTTCTATTTCGATCCGAGCCGGCCGAAAACCGACAAACGCACCATCACGGCGCAGGTTGGCGGCAGTCAGTTTCAGATTCCAAACGCAAAGGGTATGACGCTCTACGTCATGCGGGAAACAATCTAATATGCAGCTCATTCAGAAATACGGACAATTCGGGATATATGGTAACCCGCAGAACGAATACAGAATCGTTCTGCGGTTTGCCGGTGTAGCTCCTGCGGGTATTACGGCAAAAGCCTATCTGGGTAATGATCCGGCTGAGCGTACAGCACTGTCGCCTGAGATTATCTACATAGAGCAGCGTACAGATTCGGTGCTGCTGAAGGTGACGCAGGCCAAAATGGCACAGGTCGCCCTGTATACTGACCTGAATATTGAGTTGGCATGGGGCGGACGGGTACAGTTTTACGGGCCCTATCGTGCCGATCGCATATCGTCAGATGTCGCCAATGATCAGATAATTCCGATGCGGACCGCATTTGGCGAAACGGTGTATGTCTATGCCGAAGAATTGCTGGCGCAGATGCTGGGGGTGCAGGATGATGTAAACCAGAAGCTGGAGCAGGCTGAAAACATTCAGCAGGATATTGTTACCCGTCAGCAACAGGTGACTACACTGGCTGGCCAGACAGCGGCCGACCGGCAGGCGACGAATCAGGACCGGCAGCAGGTAGCCAGCGATACACAGACGGTGGGTAATAGCCTGAATCTGACCAACCAGTACAAGAACAGCGCCTACAGCTCTTCTGTCTTCGCTAAAACCAGCGAAGACAATGCGAAAACGAGTGAGACCAATGCTGCTGCATCAGCCCTGCTGGCCCAGCAGGAACGTATTGCCGCTCAGGCAAACCGGTTCGTCTACATCGGCAGCTGGGCACCCAATACTGATTACGTCGTTGGTGATGGCGTTTTGTACGGAAATAGCTTCTACCGACGGAAAACGGCCGGCACATCCGGAGCCACGTTCAGCAAAACAAACTGGGATCTGCTGGCGGCGGGCATTAATAACCGTGGCAGCTGGGCCGCTAATACCGGCTACCTGCTTAACGATCTGGTGGTATTCCGCCGGTCGGCCTACCTGGCCACGTCGGACTTTACGTCCGGATCAACGTTTAGCCGGGCCAACTGGACGCGCCTTGCTGCGGGCTGGAATCCGGCCGGTGCCTGGGCCGGAACTACCCAGTACTACGAAGACGATATTCTGACTAACCAGGGCAGTACCTACCGGGTAACGGCTGATCTCACATCAGGCGCAAGTTTCAGTACCGCCAATCTGGAGCTGCTGGCGGCTAAAGGCAACACCGGCGACAACGCCTATACGAGCCTGTCAGCCGGTTTCACTATGCCGGCCGTGCTCGGGACGGTTTCGGTTTCGGTCGGCACAACGGCCTGGATGGCGGCCGGCATGGCGGTGTACGTCGCGGGGGCCGGGTATATGCTTGTCAGCAGCGTCACGAATGGTACGACTGCCGTGCTGCAAAATATTAACTACGTCGGCAATGCAGCTGCTGCGGCAAGCATCGCTTCAGGCGGTACGGTTTCGCCGGCGGGCAGGGGGACGCCTAACTATGTAATTCCGGCGGCGAGTGTGAATACGTCGCTGACCTACGACATGTCGGTAGATCCCAGCCTCATGCAGGAAATTACGCTGACGGGTAACGTAGCGACCTTCAACCTGAATAACAAGGCGTTCGGCCGGGTGCTGGTGCTGTCGGTGATTCAGGGCGGATCGGGCAACTACTCGATTACATTTCAGTCCGACATCAAGACACCGGGCGGGGCTGCGGTAGATTTCAATCTTACGGTCGGAGGACGTACCATGCTGCATTTTCTGGCCATCAGCAATACCGAGGCGCTCTTAACCTATATCAAGCTGTAAAGCTATGCTGAGAGATCTTGCATCGTCATTCGGGCAGTTTACGCCGTCACTGAATCTTGACTTTTCTAAGGGGGTATTGCCGGTCGGGGTGAGCTATTCGCGTTCGGGTGTGGCAACGCGGGTGAATAGCTCGGGGCTGATTGAGACAGTAGCGGCGAATGTGCCCCGTTTTAACTTTGACCCTGTTACTTTGGCGTGTAGGGGCATTCAGTTTGAGCCAACAGTTACCAATTTATTTGCTCAAAGCACCAACCCTTTATCCGGCTGGGGAGGGCAAGGATACACTGTAGTTCAGAATGCTGCAATAGCTCCGGATGGCACACAAACGGCAATAAAGATGCGGGAATCGGCTGTTGACCAGACGCATTTCGCGGCCGCAATAGGCGCGTTTGGGTCTTCCGGCAAATATTATACGCATAGCGTCTATGCGAAAGCAGGCGAGCGTACAGAGTTTGAAATCAACAGCAGCCTGGGGAACGGGATATATGCGACTGTTCGATACAATCTATCTAACGGACTGGTTACCTATCAGTCCGGAGCGACCGGGCGGATGGCCCCGGCAGGCAACGGCTGGTATCGTTGCTCCTGGACACATAATACAGTTGCCGGGAGCGGGAATTTTGACCTTAGTATTAGACCTGTTGGTCCTAACTCAAGCTATGCCTATCAGGGCGATGGCACAAGCGGTTTTTTTCTGTGGCAGCGTGACTTTACGGAGGGCCGTATCACCACCATGCCAATCATTACGACAACCAATACAGTAACGCGAAACCGGAGTTGGTGTACACTGCCTGTTGGCCCGTGGTATCGGGCCGGAGGAACGTTCGTAATTGGATTTGATCGTGAATTTTCAGGCAGGCCGGATGCTATTGGCCTTAATCACTGTGACCTTTTCCGGATGACAGACGGCAGCACAGAAGGTAGCTATGTAGAAAATGCAGCCTTCAATACATGGCTTTCTTTCACGCAAAAGTACGGCACCGGCGGGTATATGGGAATATCCGGCCCGAATAGCTACCCGGCAAAAAATAAGATTGCATTCCGGACCGGCAAAAATATGGCCTATGCGCTTAACGGGCAGCTATGCGGCACGAGCACTTATCCGACCGATCCCAGCCCAACGGGAATCGTGCTCGGTGATTATGACGGCAACCGCCCGTGGTTCGGCACGATTGAATACGTCCGGTTCTACCCGAACTACCTTTCAAATGCACTATTAACCGCTTATTCAGTCTGATATGCAAATCGAAGAAACAAAAGAGTCAATAAAGCGCAACTGGGATTTCCTGACCCCGGAACAGATAGCCGATCTGGAAGCGCGGGGCGTGATTGAAAACGTCGTTGATGCAACCTTCAACAGCCGGGTAATCGGCAACAATTATTCCGGCGGGGCGAATACACGGCGGGTATACGTGTTCGGGCTGCACAGCGAGGAGAACATTGTCGGCGAGGCGAAACCGTTCAGGACGATCAGCGGCCTGAATCCTGTGAACATGCACGGGGTTGCCGGCTATCTGGTGCAGAATGAACCGGCGATTCAGGCGGCGCTGATCGAGCAGAACGGGGGCGCGTTCCCGGCGATCCTTGATCCGGTTATTCCGCCTGCACCGCCATCGGCCGAACCCGATCCCGATCAGCTGGGGCCGGTCATCGAGCCGCCGGTGGAGCCGGAACCTGAAAATCCTGAATAACCATGAACCTCATCCAGCTACATAGCACCCGCTTTGAGCGACACCTGCGGGTAGACATCTTCGGCGGCCTGAAAAAACGGGATCAGTTCGTGCTGCTGGAGCCGGTAATGATCGAGCTGCCGGACCGGCAGTTTGTAACAGTTGAGGCGGGCTACGTCAGCGACGGGGCATCGGTTCCGCCGTGGTTGTGGTCCATCTTTCCGCCCTACGATAACGTCGTTATGCCGGCGTACGTCGTTCATGACTGGCTGTACGAGTACTGGGAGAAAACAGGGCTGACGCAGGACGATGCCCGTAAGTACGCGGACCTGGTAATGCTCCAGCTGTGTCTGCGGTACGATCCGGTGAAAACACTGAAACATCTGATTTTCTACGCGGCCTGCCGGATCGGCGGGGTGAATAACTGGCGGACATTCCGGAAACGGGCTGCGCAGCCATAACCAACAACTACTATGAAAACCTTTCTGAATCTTACGATACCGCTCTGGCTCCTGCTGGCAGCCGGTATCGCGCTCGGCTCCTGGCTGGGGATCAATACCTGGCAGCATCACAGGGAAGTGAACCGGATGCAGGTACGGTACGACAGTCTGAACCGTGAAGCGGTGGCGCTGAAGGCCGATAATCTCGGCTATCAGGAGCGGGAATACCGGATCGCGCAGGAATCCCGGCGGCGGGAGTTGGTGCAGCAGGACCGGATCCGGTCGGTCCGTGATTCGGTGACCAGACTACGGTTTATTGCCCAGACGCGGTTCGTACATGCCGTGACCGGTGCCGCCCCGCAGCTGCCCGCGTACATGATACCGACGGTTGCCCCGAAAATGACGATCAACCTGCAGGTGTGCTATGATAGTACTTCGTACGTCCGGATCACGCAGAGCATGAGCGAGCTGGCGTACTGGCGGGACACAAACCGGCTGCGTATCGAGGCGGATGTCAGAAAGGATAAGGTACTCACGGAAGCGGATTCGGCGCTTGGAGAGATTGCCGGAAAAGGCTGGTTCCGGAAGCGGCGGAAAATTGCCGCCGGCATGCGTCAGCGTATCCGGATCTGGGCGCAGAATGAACAAACGATACTGGATTCGATCCGGACCTATTCACCAAACTACTAACGAACGACATGAATTTATTTGGTATCCCCGACGCGGTTTGGGGCTTTTTAGCCGGTACGCCAATCACCGCACTGATTACGTATCTGGTTGGCTGGCGGAAAGAATCGGCGGAGGTAGCCCAGCTCAGGGCGCAGATCGACCAGCTACAGGCGCAGACGGATACAACCGAGGTAAGCAATGCCGAAAAACTGGCCATGATGTGGCGGGAAGCGGCCGAACAGTGGGAAGCCCGCTGCGAGAAGCTGATGACCAAGATCGAAGCCGCCGAATCATATATTGCTGAGCTAAAACGCGACAACAACGCTCTGAAGGAATCTATCGAGGCTTTTCAGCGGAAAATACTTGCGGATACACAGCCGAAAACGATCATCGCTACCCCTAACGTAACGATTGTCCCCCCAACCATTCAAACCCCGGCAAATAACAACTGATGGAACTTAAACTCATACGCGAACCGAATGCAGCGGCTACGCCCGGTAAACTGTACATCAACGGCGTGGTATCGTGCTACACGCTGGAGGACATCGACCGTAACCTGCGGAAAGATATGTCCCTCGACGAGATCCGGAAGATTAAACAGCACTCCAACACGGCCATCCCGACGGGAACCTATACGGTAGTAATCAGCTACTCAAACCGGTTTCAGAGACAACTGCCGATCCTGACGGGCGTTCCCGGTTTCGACGGCATCCGGATTCATCCAGGCAACACAACGGCCGATACGGAGGGTTGTATCCTGCTCGGCGACGGCCGGAGCGGTAATACGATCACCAATAGCAGGGTAGCGTTTGACCGGGTGTTTAAGCAGCTAACCGAAGCGGCAAAGAAGGAAAAGATTACGATTGTGATTTTGTAAACCCCGTAAGCCGGACTGGCAGGCTGCTGGCTGACATCCTCAACTGGCTTGATCCGGAGCACGTCGAGAAGGCGGTCCGGATACATGAATTGAAGCGAGGTGCTGTTAGCTGATTAGTAGAACAGGCATCAGTGCTCCTTTATGCTGTGAACATAGGGGGATGACCTCTATTTTGGTGTGGATAAAGAAAGAAAGCCCTGTCGGTTCCGGCAGGGCTTTTTTGTTTCTCATAACCGGTAAACCATTAAGCCGTCAGTAAGTTATAGGTTGTGTACATAAAAGCAAGAATGCGTGATTAATAAAAGCCCGGTCCATATTGTGGCCGGGCTTTTTCTTATGTGGTAATGCATTATATTTGCAGCATACAGGTGTACAGCCCTCTGTGCACATATGGTGTGGATTTAAAACTGGTAAAGCCCCGTCGGTTCCGGCAGGGCTTTTTTGTTTCTCATAACAGCAAACCAGTAAACGAATTGTAAGTTATAGGTAAGTTGCGTAAAAGCAACAATGCGTGATTAACTAAAGCCTGGCTCGTGTTGTGGCCGGGCTTTTTAAATTGTCATACCTTTGCAGCGTATATAGGACCGGGCAACCGGTACTGTGATATGGATTAAGCAGCGAACGCCCTGTCCGGCTTGAGGCAGGGCGTTTTATATGTAAAAATGGCTATAGCGGATACATAAATCCGGGTATTGGTAATTGTGGCAGGATTGGGGTATCGATTGGCAGGATCGGGGTATCAAAACTCTGACAGGTTGTTTGTGATTTATCTAGTTTTGAGCCTGTCAAACTTAAATCAAAATTCATATGTCAGCTGTGTCAACACTGGAGTTAATTATTGTCGACCGTATAGGCCGGAAACTTCGTTTTAAAATGGAGTTTTCCGATACGATCGGGGACTTAAAAGCTAAGATTGCCGAAAAGACCGGATTGAATAAAAGCGAAATACAGCTGAAAAGACGAGATACGGTATATAAAGACCATTCACAAATTGAGGACTACTCAGATAGTGTGTACGGGTTATTCAACGGTTCTTCTATTGAAATGAGCGGGCTATTTCCTGAACAATTGTTTAAGTAATACCCAAATCCCACAGGGGTTATTATTTTTTGCTGGTAGTCAATCATTCGCTTACATATAATTACTTTGCGCGGAGATAGTAATACAATTCACTTGAACAAGTATAACGCCCGGCTCGTGATGAAGCCGGGCGTTATTGTTATCTACAGAAACCGATCCTCGCTGCCCGTGTCCGGATCATTGATACTAAACCGTACACTGCCGAAATGCTTGATAATATCCGCCAGCGACGTGGCGTAAAACGGGGTATCTCCTTTTATCGGCCGGGACGCCTGACAGATAGGTTCCGGCGTAAATACCTCATCGAAATCGTGCGATAGTTCGCCCACAATGTGCTCTGTGCTGGCTGTGATATAGATTCTCGTCTCCATTCTCAAATATATATAAAAGGCCAGTATAGTCACATATTGCGATGAGTAACCGGTTGTCTGACCGGCCGAGGTCGTTTACTTATTAATGCTAGACAGAGTTTCCGTCTATAGACGGTCTGAATAGTTAGCTTGCCTGTGCAGGTACCGTTTTTTTATGCTACCAGTTAATTAATTGCCTGTATATGGTTACTTTGTTATGAAATAGTTAAGATATTCATTTGAAGAAGCGTAACGCCCGATCCGTGTTGAGGTCGGGCGTTATTGTTATTCATAGGAATTTTTCCGAGACAGAAACCTGGGTACTGAGTGAGGGATACTCTAGTCAAACACGGTCACATGCCTTTCCGCAACCCGCAGACACTGCTCAACCAGATCCAGATCAAACCGTTTGTCATCGCCTGACCGGACACGGGTTTCCATATCAATCCAGATAGCCTTCACGCCTGCTTTTGCCTCGATCGCCAGTATCTGTTCTTCCAGATTATCAGGCCCGAGTCCGCCGGCGTACCCGCAGCGGACGCCCGGTATCGGTTCAGGCCAGCATTCCGGCAGGACGCCGGCACCATGCGACAGATCGAACAGCACCGAAAAGTTGAGGTCATACGCTTTGCCGAGGATATCAATCAGCCAGTTGTTCTCATTGTCAATCTGGAAGATAATTTCCTTGTCCAGCCGCTTCAGGAGTTCGGCGCATTCAGCCGGATATGTGCTATGCGGCTCCGAGTGCGTGTTGAGCTGGATACGACTGAACATTTCCCACATATCATGAAGTTCGGTCATGAAGTTATCGCGCCCGTACAGGATCTCATTGACCCATTTACCGCAGAAGTGGCCGGATAGCTGAATTTCCTTGCTGTGTTCCATCTGCATATAGTACAGGGTGGTCAGCCAGACGGGGGATGGAAAGCGGTTAACTCCGGTGTCGGTCGAGTGATTCCGGCTGACGAGAATACCCCATTCAACGAACGGGTACCGGCGGCTAAGGGTGAGCAGATCTAGTGGGGTGACGCTGTCATCGGCACCGGTGATGGTTACTTTAGTGATCATAATGATTGTTGTTTACTGATTAGTTATTCCTGCCTAAATCGGCAATTGATTCATACACTTTGTCGCGGACGATCATTTCGTACAGCTCAGCCCAATTGCTTTTCGGCTTCGCGTTGTAATCGATGAATACGCCCCGCTTGATTTTGACAAGCTTAGCAACGGGTTTGCCGTTCTGCATAACGTGAAACGTGACCTCAATCACGTCGTTCATATTTACCGGCTGCTGCATCATTGTTCAGTGGCTGTTGCGTTGTTTTCCGGTTTATAGATCCAAAGTTCACGGTCGGGGAAACAGAAATCAAACCCGTCGAATGTAAGGCCGGCCGATTCGGCAGCTTCAATCCGTTTGGTCAGGCCCTCAGACATCCCGTACAATTCAGCCAGCCTGCCGGCTTTACTGTAGACAGATAGTTCGTCGGAAATTTCATTCAGCTGATTCTGGAAACGTCTGTCGATTTCTCTCTGTGCTTTTTCAAACGCCTGTTTCGTCTGCTGGTGCTGCTGTTCCAGCGCAGCTATTTTCTCGTTGATCTCGGCGGGGTTATAGGTGCCGACAATCTGGCTCAGTTTGACCATGGGAAGTTTCTGATTTTAAGATGTTCTGGCCATTCGGCGATATCCTCGCCGTGGCGGTTTTTTAGTTTCATTTCCTTTGCCAGATGGGTGCCCAGCTGTTTGACCCAGACGGATACGCCGCCGGTCTCCAGCTGGTTCATCAGCGATTCGATCCACCTCAGCTGACACGGCCGGTAGCGGTACTCGCCGTTTTCGTTGCCGGACTCGCCGCCGATGATTGCCCAGTCAAAGCGCAGCTGACGAACGCTGTTTTTCAGGTGCCAGATCGACCACGGCTCCATCAGGTCAACCGCACCATGCAGCGGCTCGAAAGACACAAACCGGACGGCGGCAGGCAGTTCAACCAGCTTTTCAATGCGGTGGATACTGTCCTGACTGCCGACCGATGTGCCGAGCCAGATGTTTACCGGCGGGAAGCCGTCGGCCCAGTCTTTCAGCCAGATAGCCAGCTCTGTATTGCCGGCGGCATATGCCTGTTCGATTGCCAGACGCACAGCATCGTACCACCGCTCCGGTCGCTTGGTTAGTACCTGAAAGGTATGGTGCGGACAGCGCCGCATAATGTCGAAAACCTCATACCGGTAGCCGTCGATGGCCTCGTGAAACAGGTCCGTCAGCGATGAGCAGAAAATTTTACGCGGATCTTTCCATTTTAACGGCGCGTTAAAAACCGTGGTAGTCCTGCGTACCTGCTCCGGATTGTAGCGGGTAGCAGACAGACTCTGCCGGTACATGTAGCAGAAATCGCAGTCTGAATCGACTTTGGTACAACCGACACCGACGTTCCACGTCGAGTCACACCAGTTTATTCCTGTTATTGCTCCCATTGTTGTTTACGATAGTTTACGGAGCAGACGACCGATAACAACCGCCTGTCTACCTGATTGAAATTCTACCAGCATACTGCCGTTTACACCGCGGATGCATTTGCCGTCCGGCCGGAGTACGGCGATGCAGACGGCTCCCCTCAGCGCCGGATCGGTCATCCGGTCACCGATATACGTGTACGTTTTCTTCACTTTACGTGTGAGTAAGAGTTGTCCGGATTTCTCGTTTTACAGGTCGGTCACATGCATAGCGCATTCCTCCACGGAACCGGTACGGTACATTTTCTGATTTGGAGTGTTCCCCGATACCACCAGCGTTTCCCTATCGGATTCGCGGTCGACGGTAACCGTACAGGGCTGACCGTTCCGGTCAACGAAAGCTAAGTAATGGTCTGAGGCGTAATAGATTCGGCCATTAAGGCGGACACGCAATTGTGTGAGTTTGTTCATCAGTAATGTGTTGTTTACAGTTTTATGCGGGTTTTCTTCGTCGAGCGTTTGGCATTGACGGGCTTCAGCTCGCCTTTGTAGCCGTGTTCTACCTCGTCCGGTGTTGCATACCGGAACTGGTGGCCCTTGCAGCAGGCTCCTTTACGGGAGCATGTGGCCTGTATGTGCTGCCGGGAAGCCTTGATGTCATCACCCGCCAGTTTGGCCGAGGCGTAGATTTTCCCGTCGGTAAGCCGGACAACGGGCAGGGTTGGCCAGACCTTTTCCGGACTTCCGGTTTCTGCTTTGGGCTTCTCTGCTTCCACCTCTTTGGTCAGCCGGAATCCCGGATGGCGCACGACATACCCCTGCGATTCGTAGCGCTCGATCGCTTCGGCGGCCTTGAACCGGCGGACGCGGATAGTGGCGGAGGGTTGATTGGACGATGTCAGGTAAAGGGTTACCACATCATTGTGGGCGTCACGCCGGATGGCAACCTGTTGCCCCTTGGGCATTGGATGTGAACGGCCGATTGCTGTGTTCATAGTAGTTGTCGGGATGGTGCGACCGGCGGGAACCGGTCGCAGGTTATGGATTAGATTAAGCGGCCGGTTCCAGATGCGTATCGTCGCCGGAGTTCAGCTGGAGCACATTACCGGCTTCCAGTTCGCGGACCGGTTCAAGGTGTTCATCGCTGCCGTCATAGCCGTTGCCGAGATCCTCAGCATCGACAGAGACAACGCCCCGCACAACCAGTGCAGTAATGGCATTCGGGTCCGGCCGGGGCTGTTCCTGTTTCGGCTCAAAATCAATATCCATCTGGTTTTTGGGAGCGGACTTGCGGCCGCGGCTTTCCAGATGCTCCATACGGTTGTAGAAATCCCCCTGCCAGATTTCATTCAAGGGGTGCCACACACCGAGAATACCTGAGGTACTGACGCTGACGATCTTGAACTCGATTTGTGAGCCATCCAGAAAGTCATACACCCGTTCAGTTGCTTCCTGCAGGGTATCCGCCGGTATCACAATCGTTTTGGTGAATGATTTCAGATCGTCTTCGATAAACCGGACATTGGCCTTATAGAAGTAATCCCCGTCTTTATGGAAAACGACATCGCTGAATGTCTGGTGGTTAATATTTCTGGTGTGAAAATCGCGCACCCGGGGCGGAAGTATTTTGTACAGATGCGCCTCAACTTCAGTAGGGCTGACCGCATCATGCAGAAACTCTTCCGTAATCGTTTTCAGTTTACCGGTCTTATCGACCGCCTTGTACTGGATTTTTGATTGGAACCACATAGAAATTTGGTTTATGGATTGATTAAAGCCTGTGTACGCTGCTGAAAATCGGTCAGAATCTGCTGGAGTTCGCTGATGTCCTCGAAGGCCCAGCGCCGTGTACTGAGCCGCGTAAAATGCCCGCCGCCGGGCGACCAGACGGTGGTGATCTGGAGCCGCTGGCCGTTCCGGTCCCCGTCTTCGCAGTCTGATTCCTGACCATAGGTAATGCTGACTTTCTCGTGAATCACGCCGTGGGGCAGCGGCGAATGGTCGTAATCGGGTTGGGCAAATACCCCCTCCGGTTCTTCTTCCTCTTCCGTTTCGCCTACTACAGAATCGGCCGTTTTGACCGGTACGGTGTCTGGCATTGTTATGATAAAGGGGTCAGGTCCGGAAACGATCGCAGGCATACCATCCCATTCTGTCTGATAGACAACCAATCCGGTTTGCGGCTCTTCTGTATCCGGTTTGACTGATTTACCGGCTTTTGTGGCTGCTCCCTGCGCCAGCAGCTTACTGGCGATCTCCTCCGGACGGAGCTTAAGCAGCATTTCCGTCCGGGTCAGGTAGTAGGTTTCTTCGTCCGACCGGACCGGATCCTTTACCAGCCCGCCCAGATCCCGCAGCGCATCGAATACCGCGGGCACAACATCATACCGTTTGGCGTACGGCCCGATGTTGACCGGTTTCGGCACGTCACTGGTCAGGTAGCCGACCAGATTACGCAGGAAGTTGATGTACTTAGCTCTTCGTTCGGGCGTTAGCTCCACGCCCTTTTTTTGCTTTGCCATTGGTAGTTGTTTGGGGTTGTGCCTGCTGACGGCTCTTTTTGATGTTGAGTTGATACTGAATGAGCGGATAGATCGTCCGGACGGCATCCCGTATTTCCTCATTGTGGCCCTTTGGTTCGCCGGTTATACGGATGAAAGTATTGGCGTCCCATTTGCCGGATACCGGCTTACGTTCCTCAATGGTGTAGCCGTTGGTGCGCAGTACGGCGCAGATAGTTTGGCCGATGCCGAAATTCCGGCCAACGTCCGAGCCGCGCTGGAACATCCAGGCAAGCCGCGAGTGATCTGACCACTTGTCAAAGCCTTTCGGGTAGCTGTATTTGTTGTACATGATGCTGCCGTGCAACCAGCCGGCCTCTACCACGATCAGGGTATCTTTAGGCGGACACTGACCAAAAATGAGCAGTTGAAGTTCAGAGAGTCCGGCCACTTTCAGGGTATGAAAGCTGTAACTGTCGTTATCGAAAATTGCAACTCCCGAGCGTTCGATATCCGGATCTATACCGACGAGGTAGCGGGCGCTCTGGGCAATCTTTAACTGGCTCATATCCGGCGGCTGGGGGCTTTGGGTGAAAACTCGATGAAGTTGAACATCTGGATCATCCGGTCGTATACCCGTCCGTCGTACGATTCTTCAATTTCCTTCATGGACGCGTTCGTGGTCAGGTGTGTCCACGGCCCGATGCATTGGCGGTAGCGCAGCTGGATTATAGTTTCCATCAGGTCGATCCGTTTCCCCATATGCACGGCCTCTCCCTCAGCACCGAAGTCGTCAAACTGAACGCCGAGGTAATTGTGGCCGTAGTAAAAACTCTTGTCCGAATTGGGGATGAGGCTGGAATAATAGTCAACCAGATGCGGGCCGGCCTCCTTTTTGCCGTAATCGTTTTCCAGCTCGACGCAGTTGGCAACCAGATACGGCGCGTACGGGTTACGGGCAAAGAGCTCCATCATATCGGATTTACCCACGCCTTTCGGGCCGGACACGATCAGCCCCTTTCCCAGTGACAGGCTACCCGGTTCACAGTTCAGTAGGGCCGCTCCTTCGGTTTCGAAGCGTTCATCGCCGGTGAAATACATCGCCAGCGCTTTGTAAATCCGGAAATTCCAGTCGTCAAGCACAAACCCGCTCCGCCATCCTTTTTCCTGTGCCATCTTTCCGCCGCGGGCCTGTACGTCCATAAACAGTTCCTTAGCGGTAGCCGGTACACGGTTCAGTGCCGCAACCTTCTGCTCGTGTGCGGCCCGCTGCTGTGCATAATGCTTTTCCCGCTGGGCCTTGATCAGCAGCTGCGGTAACAGATCCTGAATCGCTTTCTGCTCTTCCTCAGCCGTCAGCGCCGGCCATGCCGCATCAGGGTATCCGCCGGTGGCGCTATCTAACTGTACGGTTAAAACCGTTTGTTTGCCCGGGGCTTCCGCCTTCAGACTTGACGGGGATTTTGGGACCAGCAACCCGAGAGGCTGAGGTTGTTTTTGCGGTAGTGAACTCATCACTTTTTCCATGCCAGGTACTTAGTCTTGTTGCTATGTTGAAAGTCGGTTGTTTTTCGAAGCGCATCTTTTTCCCGTTTTCGTTGTGCTCCGTCCAGTAGGTTATAAATTTCGTGTACATGTCATCCGGATACCGGCCCCGATTGGCTTTGTAGTATTCCCTTAGCTGCCGGATGAACGCTTCCTTGCGCTCTTCGAGTGTTGGCGGCTTTGGTTTCGGCTTCGGGGGCGGATCTTCTGCCGGTACGGGGGAATGGTGTGGCGGCGCAACGGGGGGTGAAGTGGTCGTCTGCGCCGGCGAT
>NZ_CAMFHL010000056.1 GCF_945952095.1 uncultured Arsenicibacter sp.
CTGACGGGGCTGTTCCAGGGTGGTCAGTGCCCCTGCTTTCTGAAAGGCCAGCGGTTGAGCCTCCTCCGCATGCACACTGGTTATGGCAAATGCCATGAAGAGCCAGGTACTTTTTCTACAGGTAAAGTTTCTCATAACTATTACAAGGTATACAAGATGGATTTAGTAGACTATTTCTCTTTTGCTTTTACAAACCGATGATTACCAGGGATGCATCCGGTTATCGGGGGGAAATAGTTACCTGATTGTTTTGTTTTGAAATATTCAGATTATACAGTTTACTCAATGTCATGAGCAGAAGATCAGGCTGTTGTGCAGGGACACTGCCTGAAAACCGTTTGTCCGGTAACGCCGGATCCGTAAAGGTGACCGTATACCCGTAGGTCTCCTCAAGTTGCGTGGCAATCTCCTGCAACGTGGTTTTACGGAAAACCAGCTGATTCGACTGCCAGGACGTAAACGAGGCCGGATCGACGGAGCGAACGCGTACCGGCGCTGACTCGCCGACGTCGGCCAGCTCGCCGGGTTTCATGAATACCTGCTGTTCGCGGTGGCCCGTCTGCTGAACCAGCAGATTTACCTTGCCCGATTCCAGAACAACCTGCGACCGTTTTTTGCGGTGCTTCACGTTAAACACCGTACCGACAACTACTACCGTAACGGGTTTTGCATGTACGCTGAATTTGGCCTGGCCGGTGCCTTTTTTCTCCTGAACGCGGAAATAGGCTTCGCCGTCGAGCCAGACCTCACGGGGCTTGTCTGTGTCCCAGGTAGCCGGAAAAGACAAGTGCGAATTGGCATTCAGGGTTACGACAGATCCGTCGGGCAGTGAAAGAGTTTTTGTTTCTCCATAGCGGGTTGAGATCGTTGTAATTGGTTCAGGACGGGTATAATGATAGGCCGCGTAAGCGATCAGGAGCAGACCCGATACGGCGGCGGCAATCCGGAACATACTGCGTTGGCGGAAAGGCTGCCGGTAAACAACGGGTTCCGCCGTTTTTTGGGCCTGAATTTGCTGCCAGACCTCAATCATAGCCTGGTTGGCCGCATAGTCGGTGCCGAAGCGAAGGTCAAGGATCAGTTGCCGGGCTTCCTGAAGGGCCGCGCTTTGGTCGGGATTCGCGTACAGCCAGCCCTCCCAGAACGCCGTTGTATCGGCGTCCGGGTCGATTACCCATTTCTGGAATGACGGGTTTTTAACGAAACCGGTGACTGTGCTGTGCTGAAAATCCATACCAACGGGCATCCCATAGCGGTCTGCTCATGGATAAGACAAACATAATCGCCGGATCTCATCGGTTTTATTGAAAAAAATCAAAAAAAAATTCTATTACTGCGGGTACCCGATCCAATGGATAGAGTTATGCGCTGAATACAGGGAGGGCGATGGACGCCCGATTGCTAATGTGCCCCGAATAAAAAAGCCAGTCAGTACCACTAAAGATACTGACTGGCTGAATTTGCCCATACAGGGTGATGATTAAGGCACGTAGCTTTCCAGCAGTGTCATGTCGCCTTCCGGAATCAGGGTGATTTGTTGTACGTCGGCCGGAATCAGGGCACATTCGCCGGTTTTGAGGTTAAGGCTGTAGCCTTGCTCAGTCTGAATCTGTACACCACCGCCCACACAAACCAGAATCACAAACGAGTTGATGTCGGTATAATCGTGCAGGACCTCCTGATCAAAGTTCAGCACGTTGGTCACGAAATAGTCGCAGGCCACGGCGTTAACGCTCTTGTTCTGCACCTTCTCGTACTGCGTTTTGTAGTCGCCGTAGTAGTGGTAGTCAATCGCATCGACGGCCTGTTCGGTGTGCAGCTCGCGTTTCTGCCCTTTATCGTCGGTCCGGTCGAAGTCGTAAATCCGGTACGTGATGTCAGACGTTTGCTGGATTTCGGCCAGCAGCAGGCCCTTACCGATGTAGTGTACCCGGCCCGCAGGCAGGAAAAATACATCGCCCGGCTTAGCCGCTTCGATATTCAGAATATCCTGGATTGTATTGTCGTCAACGGCCTGAACGTATTCTTCCTTCGTGACTTCCCGGTTAAAACCCGAATTCAGCGTAGCGCCTTCGTCGGCCTGGATGATGTACCACATCTCGGTTTTGCCGAAGCTGTTGTGGCGCTCTTTGGCCAGGGCATCGTTCGGATGCACCTGAATCGACAGATCGTCGTTGGCATCGATGAACTTAACCAGCAGGGGGAAGGTATTGCCGAAACGCTCGTACACGTGTTTGCCAACAAGCTGATCCTGATAGGTTTCGAGCAGTTCCTGAAGGCTTTTGCCGGCCAGTTCGCCGTCTTTTACAATGGACACATTGCCGTCGACCCCCGAAATTTCCCAGGTCTCACCGCAGTTAGGCAGGGGAGAGAAATCTTTACCGAGAATCGTGTTGATTTTGTTGCCACCCCAGATTTTGTCCTTGTAGATGGTCTTAAACGTAAGCGGATACAACATAACGTATAGACGTTGAGTAAATGGGTTGCTCAACTAACCGGCAAAGTAAACGGATTGTTGACGAATTAGGGCGGAATTTCGACCGATAAGGCCAAATTAGACATGATTACGGGGTGAACGGGATGTCTGGCTTACCCAAAACACCCTGTTCACCCCGTCGGTAATCGGGCAGAGACTTATTTACCCATGGCCTGCTTGATAGCAGCGACTTCGGCCGGATCATACGGCGAACCGTCCGGACGCAGAATCTCGTGGTGCCAGACCGCCGGCTCACGGTTCACGTACGGCTTCTGCCAGCTGTCCCACGGCAGGTTGGTCTGTGTTTTACCGGCTACGAAGCCCCAGCAGATCATACCTACCTTTTCGCGTTTGGCAACAGGCATGTGTGTCTGGAATTTACTACCCGCACCCCGTGCCATAAACTCCGTACAGATCACCGGGCGGCCCAGTTTCTTCAGGTCTTTGATCGACTTTTCGAATGCCGGCAGCTCCATGTAGTTGTGGAACGTGATGATGTCCGAGTTTTCGAACTGAACTTTTTCCATAGCCGACCATTTTGCCGGATTGCTCCAGTCGTGACCAGCCCACAGAATCCAGACACCCGACGTCAGGGGCTGTGCCGGACCGGCGGCGCGTGCCCAGCGGAAAACTTCCGGTAATAAACGCGTCACAATTTCCGGCTTACCTTTTGGCTCCTGCTTCAGGTTTTCGTCGCCGTAGCTGTTGTTGTTGGTGTTATCCGGTTCGTTCCACAGATCCCACAACAGGATACGCTGGTCATTTTTAAACGCGCCGATCACGCCTTTTACATAGGCTTCCAGACGCGGATACTGCGAGACATCTGTCAGCGCAGCAGCGCCCGGGCTTTGCAGCCAGCCTGAGTTATGAATGCCCGGCTGCGGATCACGCTGCTTGCCGAGTTTCGGATATGGATCCCAGCACGAGTCGAACAGGACCAGCATCGGCCGGATTTTGTGCTTCTGGCAAATGGTCAGAAACTGGTCAAGGCGTTTTTTGAAGCCTTCCGGATCCTGTTGCCAGAGCAGGTCATGTAAAAAGACACGGAGCGTGTTCACACCCATTGCCTCAGCCCAGCCCAGCTCCTTGTCGATGGTTTTCGGGTCAAACGTTTCGGCCTGGAACATCTCCAGCTCATTAATGGCGTTGGCCGGGTTGTAGTTCGGGCCGAACAGGAACGGCTGTTTCGCATACCACGCATTGGCTTTTTCGGCCGTCCAGCGACCTTGCTGGGCGTAGGTTTGGGATAGGGTCAGGCATACGAATGCCAGTAAAAGCAATATGCGTTTCATAAAAGGGGAAAAGGTTAAGAAAGATTACTTCACCGTTGAGAACTGATATACCGATGTCTGACGGTAGGTCTGACCCGGTTTCAGGATGGTTGTCGGGTAGGATGGTTTGTTCGGTGAATCCGGATAGTGCTGCGTTTCCAGACACAATGCCTCGCGGTAGTTGAACGGCTTGCCGTACTTACCGGTGTCTTTGCCGCCCATGAAGTTACCGCCGTAGAACTGAATCGCCGGTTCGGTTGTCATTACGTCCATTTTGATGCCCGACTGGTCACCGATTACTTCGGCGGCTTTGGTCATGCCGTTGCCGGTTTTGTTGAGCACAAAGTTATGATCGTAGCCACCGCCGAATTTCAGCTGCTCATTCTGCTCGCTGATGCGGGCACCGATGGCTGTTGGCTTGCGGAAATCAAACGGTGTGCCGGCAACCGGTGCAGGATCACCCATCGGAATCAGCGTCGAGTCAACCGGCGAATAACGGTCGGCAAACAGGGTCAGCTGGTGGTTATTGACCGTACCTGAGCCTTCCCCGTTGAGGTTGAAAAAGGCGTGGTTGGTCAGGTTCACCGGCGTATTTTTGTCGGTTGTCGCCGTGTAGTCGATTTTCAGGCCGTTGTCGTCGGTCAGCGAGTAAACGACTTTAACGGTCAGATTGCCCGGGTAACCTTCTTCGCCGTCTTTCGAGACATAGCTCAGCTCCAGGGTTTTGTCGTCGATCTGTTTGGCATCCCACACCCGTGTATGGAAACCGCCGGGGCCGCCGTGCAGGTGGTTCGCGCCGTTGTTGGTCGCCAGCGTGTATTCCTTACCGTCGAGGGTAAAGTGTCCTTTGGCAATCCGGTTACCAAACCGGCCGATGATCGGGCCATAGAACACTTCGGCGGCGCTCTGGTAGTCACCGACTTTGTTGAAGCCAATCACTACGTCGGTTAGCTTGCCGTTTTTGTCGGGTACCAGCAGCCCGACGATGCGGCCGCCGTAGTTGGTGATGGCTACCTGCATGTCCTTGTTTTTCAGGACATACAAGGCGGTCTTCTTGCCGTCGATGTCGCTTTCGAAATTTTTCGCATCCGGCAGTTGTGCGGTAGTCAAGGCAGTAGTGGTTTGGGTTGAGTCGGTCGAGGCCGTTTCTTCCGTGGTTTTGTTAGATGACTGGCAACCGCTTATGTACAGCATCGCAGCCAGGGCCATCGGGACAATTAGTTTTTGCATTGGGTTTAGTGTTAATCGATTTTGAGTTTCAGTATTCAATATCCCCGGTCAAAGTCGACAATGTTGTCTAAAGGCAGTCCCTTTTTATACTTGACAAAATTTTTGAGGAATACCCTTAGTTTGTCCATATCTTCTTCGTCGTAACCGCCGCCGGTATGCTGTGTCAGCAGCACATTCGGGCAGTGCCAGAGCGGGCTGTCGGCGGGCAGTGGCTCGGTCCGGGTAACGTCGAGGACGGCCCCTGCCAGCTGACCGCTTTGCAGCGCAGTCAGGAGGGCATCTTCGTCGATCAGGGAGCCACGGCCGGCATTGACAATCACGGCCGACGGTTTCAGCAGGGCAAACCGTGCTTCGTTGAAAACGTCCGTAGTGCCAACGGTCTCCGGCAACACGCTGATGACGACATCGGTATACGGCAGCAGCGCATCAAGGTCGGCCATGGTAGGGGGCTGACTGTTGCGCACAAACGTAACCGTACAGTCGAAGCCGTTCAGAATCTGCTGAATCGCCTGACCGATAGCGCCTGCTCCCAGCACCAGTACGTGTTTCCGGTGCAGCAGGTGCATGGTCGGCCGCATGGCCCCGCCAACCCATTTTTTTTCTGCCTGAAGCCGCGCCAGTTCGTCAATCCGGCGATACAGCGCCATCAGGCCGGCGATGGCCGATTCGGCAACCGGCTGCGCAAAAAAGCCTTTCAGGTTAGTGATGGTTATGTCAGGCCGTTGTTCGCTCCTATACAGCGGCAGGTAATCGTCAAAGCCGGTCGAATAGAGTTGCACCCAGCGCAGTTGCTGACTATCGGTAAGCCAGTCGGCGGGTGGTTTGCCAAATACCACGTCGGCTTGCAGAAAAGCCGCTTTTCGCTCCGTTTCGGGCAGATCCTGTCCCCAGATACAAACATCGTCGGGTCCCAGGGTGTCCGCTACCAGCGTACGGGCGGCGTCAGGCAGTCGGAAAGTGATGTAAATGTGCATGGTTATGGGCAAATTAAAGTACTAAAGCAGGCAGCCAGAAAACAGCATCGCCCAGCCAGCGATACCGTTCATGACGCAGATAATACGCCGGATACCGCTGAATCACATACAATACGGTACTCATGATGGCCAGCATAATGGCCAGCCGCTGGGCAAACCGCGGACCGCCGCCGGGATCATTGTTGGTAAAGCAGATGATCATGGCTGCAATACCGACAATAAACGTCAGCCAGCGCAGCAGCATATCGCTGAACGGCAGGCCAAGGCCGGTTGCAATAGAAAAGGAAGTTTGGCGCGGCTTCTCCTGTATTTCCATGATGGAAAACAGCAACAGGTTCTGAAAAGCGACGGCCGCAAACATGGCCGCTTCGGTCATATCGACCCAGCCAATGGCCGGCCGCTGTGTCCAGACACTGCCCCAGACCCCTGCCGAATAGAGCAGGGCCACGAGGGGTTCTTTCAGCAGCAGTGCCGGATGATGAGCCGGTAGTTTAAAGACCATGCCGATGTACAGGCCGCAGATCAGAAAAAGAACAGCACCGAATTTGATAACCGCCGTGGGGAGCCAGAAGGTCAGGATAAGGGCCAGTACGGCCGCTGCCCCGACGGCCTGCCAGAGTACCAGCGCATGGTTGCGGTGGAACAGGTGGCGGGGTGTGGGCGGGAAACCCGGCTTCCGGACATCCAGCAGCCGGTCGGCGGTATAAATTACCCAGACGGCCAGTGCCAGTACAATGGTGGTAGCCCAGTGCAGCGAGTCAACGCCCGACAGCCGGGCCGCTGCCTTATGCGAAAGTACTGCTCCGAATACCACAGGCAGACTCAGATAATACGCGTTTTTGAGCAGGGTTTTCAGCAATGTTATAGATGTTTGACTCCTACGGAGTCGGTAAAATTAGTATCGCAAACAGATATTTGATACCTGTAGCGCCTATAATGTTAGTGTCAGGCACAGCCATATAACACCTGCGAAACCCGCAAATCAAGACCCTGTAAGGGTCAAACGTCTATCGTCAGTTCGTCGCCGACGCGGAGGGTGCCGGTTTGGGTGGCAATGGCGTTCTGGCCGAACAGGATTTTGTTGTTTTGTTTCCGGTATTGGGTCAGTGTCCGGAGTGGCTCCCTGCCGGTTTCGCCGGTAGCGGGGTCGATGGTCGTCAGCACACAGCGCGCGCAGGGTTTCGGGCCGTAAAACGCTATGTCGCCCAGCCGGAAGTGTTTCCAGGTGTCTTCGTCGTAGGCAGGGGCACCGTCTATGATGATGTTGGGCCGGAAACGGGTCATGGTGATGGGTTCTGCCAGGCGGCTGTTGAGGTCATCAAGCGAACTCTGGCCAATAATCAGGTACGGATAGCCATCGGCAAAACTGACCGCCTCTTCATGTCGGGCATATTTCGCATCGATGAGCCGGCGGGTCGTTTCAGGCATAAATACCAGATGACACGGCTGCCCCAGTAACTGACTGAACCAGTCGTCGGCCTCCCGGCTCAGAACCGTGGCCGGCACGTCGTGGCTGTCCCAGATCGTGACGTTGATGCTGGCCGACGACGGGGTTGCGGCGGGGTCCAGCGGCAGCTCAAACACATTGTCGGGAGCATGGCGGTGCCATACCCGAATGCTGTTGTCAGCTATAGCCACATCGACCAGTGCCATGTGATGGCATGACCGCTGGGTGATAAAAATCCCGTTCGGCGAGACCAGCATATACCGCCGGTCGTAGCGGAATCCTTTTTCCTCAACTACCGCCTCGGTAACCGAAACGCCCCCGAGCGATTTTACGGGATAAATACGAATGTCCTGAATGGTAGGCATGTCTTTTAAAGAGCGAAAGAGCGAAAGATTGAAAGAGCGGGACGCGCAGTCCGGGACGCGTAGTCCGGTCACCGTTGCGGATTCTCCGTTGGACGCAAAACGAGTTTACTCGTTTTTACTCCCTTCCCCTGATGTCAGGGGAAGGGTTGGGGATGGGGTCAACTTAAAACGCCATTCTGGGCATGGGGCTGACGGCCTGGCTGGTAAAATCGCCCTGGTCGTATTTAAATTTAGCGGCCATGGCAATCATCGCGGCATTGTCGGTACAATACTCAAAACGGGGAATAAACACCCGCCAGCCCTGTTCGTCGCCGAGCGCTTGCAGGGCGGTGCGCAGGCCGCTGTTGGCCGACACCCCGCCGGCAATGGCAATGTCGCGGACACGGGTTTCGCGGGCTGCCCGTTTCAGTTTACCCAGCAGCATCTGCACCAGCGTGTGCTGGATACTGGCACAAATATCGGCCAGGTTTTCGTCGATGAAGTTGGGGTTCTTCTTCAGATTGTCGCGCAGAAAATACATAATGGCTGTTTTGATGCCGCTGAACGAAAAGTCCAGCCCCGGCATTTCGGCCAGCGGAAACGGAAACGCCAGCGGATTACCCTGACGCGCATATTTGTCGATCAGCGGTCCGCCCGGATAGGGCAGGTTCAGCAGTTTGGCCGACTTGTCGAAGGCTTCCCCGACCGCATCGTCCTGCGTCTGGCCGATAATTTCCATGTCGAGCGGGCTTTTGACCAGCACTAGCTGCGTGTGTCCGCCGCTGACGGTCAGGCACAGAAACGGGAGCTTCGGCGGTGACCAGTTTCCGCTCTGATCATCAATGAAATGGGCCAGTACGTGGGCTTGCATGTGGTTCACTTCGATCAGCGGAATGTTTAGCCCGAGCGCCATGGCTTTGGCAAACGAGGTGCCCACTAATAATGAGCCTAAAAGGCCCGGACCACGGGTAAAAGCTATGGCGTTAAGCGCAGATTTCGGTACCTTTGCATCGGTAAGGGCCCGTTCTACAACCGGTACAATATGTTGTTGGTGGGCCCGTGAGGCCAACTCCGGAACGACTCCTCCGTATTGTTCATGAATCAGTTGCGCGGCAACAACATTCGAGCAAATCTGACCGTTAACTAAAACGGCTGCCGATGTTTCGTCGCAAGAAGATTCAATGGCTAAAATTGTCATGGTACAAAATTACGGCTTCTCCTGGAATGTTTATTGTAGTAGCCTGTTGAAAGCATAAATAGCTTATACAGCTGCTGGATTAACTAAACTTTTGAGAGGGTTTTGTTGTCTAAAAGTGAGTAGAAGATACATAATTGTTTAACACCCGAAAATGCGCTCGTTTTTTGCCGTCTTTCTGAAATCGCTGCTCTATCTGACGCTGTCAGTAGTGCTGCTGTTTGTGACGGTGGCGGTGAGCCTGCAGATTCCGGCGGTACAGACCGTGGTCGTAAACCGGCTGGCCGATTATGTATCTGAAAAACTGGACCATCCGATTCACTTCAAACACGTATACATCCGCTGGTTCGACTCGCTGGTGATGGAGGGCGTAAGCGTCCTTGACCTCAAACGCCGGCCTATGATTACGGTCAACCGGCTGGAAGTAGATTATAATCTACAGAATCTGATCGACAGCTCGGCGCATAATATCCACATTGATGAGGTGCTGCTTTACCAGCCCGACGTGCGGCTGATCAAGAACCCAAAAACGGGTGACCTCAATATCGACGAGTTTATTGCCAATATCGAAAACCTGCTGGCGGCGGATCCAAACCAACCCGCTAAGCCGGATAATAACGTGCCGTTCACGATCGGCAAAGCGTCGGTTATCGACGGGAAGTTTACCTACGACGACCCGCGTGAAAAGCTGATGAACGACCCGAAAAGCTTTGATTATAATCACTTTACGCTCGAGAAGCTGAATGGCAATGTCCGTAATTTTCTGGCTCTCGGCGATACCATTGCGCTTGACGTAACCAAACTCCGGACGGTCGACCGTGATTCGAAGCTGACCGTTCACCGGATGGATACGAAGTTTCTGTATTGCGCCAAAAAAATGGAGATGGCGAACCTGACCGCACGGATCGGAAACTCGCTGGTGCGCGATCATATTGTCTTTCTCTACGACCATCCGCGCGATTTCGGCGAATACAACGACCGTATTCTGATGCAGGGCAATCTGGAAAACTGCCGTGTGTCGTCGGCCGATCTTGGCTTTTTCTCTGACTACATCCGTGAGCTGCGGGAAACCTGGCTGCTCTCAGGCTGGTTCAACGGCACGGTAAAGGATTTCCGCATCAGCCGGACAGATCTGCGGTTTGGTCCGGCGTTCCGCAGCCGCCTGCGGGGGGAGCTGGGCTTTAAGGGCCTGCCCGAAACCGACGGTCTGAAGGTGGATTTCTGGTTCCATCCGTCGCAGGTGAACATGGCCGATATCCGGCAATATTATCCCGAAGAAGGCTTTAATCATACTATTCAGAAGCTCGGCACCGTCGATTTTGACGCGCGGTTTACGGGGTTATTCGACAATTTCCATACATCGGGGAATTTCCGGACGGCCATGGGGAATGTGTTCGGTAAACTTGACCTGAAACTGGCAGACGAAAGGGTAAAAAAGCCGGTACAGCAAACCACCTATTCGGCTGACCTGAAAGCTGAAAATCTGGCACTGGGCGAGCTGATTGACCGGCCCGACCTCTTTCAGACCATTAACGGCCACGGCCGGATTTCGGGGCGCGGGTTTTCGGTCGATAAGGCCAATGTCGATGTTGACGGCGCGTTTGAGCAGGTCGGTGTACAGGGCTATAACTACCGGAATCTGGTTGTCCGGGGTAATTTACAGAAGGCATTTTTTAACGGGCATGTAGGCCTGCGCGATCCGAACCTGCAGTTCTACCTGGACGGCGAATGCGATCTGGGCGGTTCGGCCGCCAACAATAAAATTAACCGTTATGACCTGCGGGGGGCGGTACAGCATGCCGATCTGCGGGCACTGGGCCTGATGCCCGACTCGCTGGTGGTGAAAACGGAACTGGACGTGCAGATGCAGGGCAATACTCTCGACGAGTTTGAGGGGCAGGCGTTTTTCAGAAACGGTCTGCTGAGCCTGAACCGCCGCAACCTGCCGATTGATACGCTGTCTGTGGTATCGGTTATCCGGCCATCGGGGCGGCACCTGCTCGTCAACTCCGACTTCCTGATTGCGCAGGTAAAAGGCAATTTCCTGCCGAATCAGACCGTGGATGATCTCGCACGGCTCTGGCACGAATACGAACTCTATTTCATGGGCGATGTGGCTACGCGGCAGACCTATTACGCCCGTAAGCAACAACTGCTGGCCAAAGCGCCGGTTTCGCCGTACCAGATCGACTATTGGTTTCTGGCCAAGCAGGTACGGCCGCTGGTTACGTTTCTGGACCCATCGGTACAGGTTGCCAGCGGTACCCGCATCGAAGGCCAGTTGTCGGTCGATAATACCATGCTGTTTACGGCCAATGTGCATACAGATTCAGTGCGCGTCGGAGCAGTCTATCTGGGCGAAAGTGAAGCCGAACTGACGACCTCTAAGTTCACGACTGGCCAGGAAGTGCTGGCGTCGGTGGAGTTTTCCTCGAAAAAGCAGCAGTTCAATGCCATGGCGCCGACGGAAAAACTGGTGATCGATGCCACGTGGGATGTAGACCACATTGATTTCCGGGGCAATATTCAGCAGCAGAACAGCACTAACCGCGCCGACCTGCACGGCGAAATGCGGTTTAAAGGCGATGCCATCGATATGACCTTCCAGCGGGCACAGTTCCACTTGCTCGAAAGCGACTGGAGTCTGAATCCGCAAAGCCTGATCCGCAAGGTCGGCGACGAAATTACCTTCCGGAATGTGTCGGCCCTGAACGGCAATCAGCTGATTTCGGCGGTGGGCAAAATATCCCGCGATTCCTCGCAGATGGTACAGGTACGGGCCAACAATTTCTCGCTTGAAACCCTTGATCCGGTGCTGAACACCAGCATACGCGGAACGCTCAACGGGATGGCCACCATCCGGAATCTGTATGAGACCGCCATTGTTGAGAGCAGCGGTAAAATCATGGACCTGAGCTACGACGATTTCCGGATTGGTGATGTAACCAGTGACGTGACCTGGGACCCTGCGGCCGAGCGGCTGAACATCGACGCCCGGGTAAACCGCGACGGTGCTGACCTGATGACGCTGACCGGTAAATATGCCCCTGATCAGAAGACCGATGCCTTTAACCTGAAGGCAACGCTCAACAAAGCTGACCTGCGCATCTTCGAGCCATTTGCCAAAGATATTGCGTCTAATTTTGGCGGCGTGGCAAACGGGGCGATCGACATTACCGGAACACCAAAGAATCCGATCCTGAAAGGTACGGTCGATGTACAGGGCGGTAGACTGACCCTTGACTACCTGAAGGCCGATCTGACGTTCGACGATAAAATATATTTTGGTCCCGACGAGATTATTGCCCGCCGCATTCTGGTACGCGATCCGCAGGGTAACACAGCTGTGGTTCGGGGCGGGGTTTATCATGACAGCTTCCGGTATTTTCAGCTACGGTTTGATGCCGATCTGAAAAACTTCCGGATCATGAACACGACGGCCAAAGACAATGACATGTTCTATGGGGTGGCCTATGCAACCGGAAAAGCCGAACTCTTCGGCCCGATTGATAACCTGACCATCCGTGCCAATGTGACCAGCAATAAGGGAACAAAAATCTATATTCCGTTCGATGGCGCCACCAGCGTGGCTTCGCAGGATGTGATCCGGTTTGTGAACCGGGCGCAGAACCGGCAGGGGATTACACAACCCGCCGCTGCCACGGCTACGACACCAAACCCATCAACGGCATCGACGGTAGATCTGTCCGGTATCCTGATGGACTTTACCTTTAACATTACACCGGACGCTTACTGCGAAATTCAGCTTGACCGGCAGACGGGCGACATCATCAAGGCATACGGCAACGGGGTGATTGCCATGCAGATTGACACCAAAGGCGATTTCTCAATGACCGGGGCCTATGCCATTGATCGCGGAGAATACACGTTTACCTTTGAAAACGTCATCAACAAACGCTTCCAGATCCGGCCGAACAGCCGTATTACCTGGACCGGTGACCCGTACAAAGCCATGCTCGACGTAACAGCGGTCTATACCCAGTATACCTCGCTGGCCCCCGTGCTGAACAGCATCACCAGCCCGTCGACCAGCGGCGATACCCGTTCGGCGGAAAATACCCGCCGCTATCCGGTCGATCTGCTGATTAAACTGAACGGTGACCTGCTGCAACCGGGCATCACCTACGACATTGATGTTAAGGAGTATCCGGCGTCGGCCGAGTCGCGGCAGGCGGTAACAGCCTTTGAAACCAAACTGCAAAGCAACGAGCAGGAACTGACACGGCAGGTGAGCAGTCTGCTTCTGTTCAATCAGCTGATGCCGGAGGGCTCCGGCTTTTTCGACAGCCAGAACAACACCGCCGGTCTGTTCAACAGCGTGAGCGAGCTGCTGTCCAACCAGATCAGCCGGCTGGCCTCGAATCTGAATGAGAATCTGGACATTGGTGTATCATTCGGCGGGTTTACCAGCAATGCACAAAACGAAAGCCTGATCAACAACCTGCAGCTCCGGTTCTCGTACCGTTTCCTGAACGACCGTTTCCGCATCAGCCGTGACGGCGGGTTTACCTATGGCCAGAACCAGTACGGACAGGTGCAGACCAATACGGCGAGTTTGCTGGGCGAATGGACGCTGGAATACTGGATTACACCCGATGGCCGGATGCGGGCTAAAATGTATAACCGGAACCAGCAAAGCATGATGCCACAGGGAACCGGTGCCAGTACGATTACAACCGGTGGTGGTATCAGCTTCCTCTACACGCGGACATTTAACCACCTGTTTGGCAAAGCGCGGAAGCCTGCCCCCGGCGTTCCGACGGTAAATACAGATACAGTAACCGACGGCGCTACAACCACTGACGCGGATGAGTTGCCGCCACGACCGGCCTCCCGCGCGTCTTCGCTGGTAAATCTGAAAGAGAAATAAAGGAAAAGAAGAACTCCCCGAGGGTTTCGAACCCTCGGGGAGTTATAGCTTACAAAGAGTTTTCTAATCCTGACATTGATGGCCAGTCTGAATAAAGGGTATCAACTTATCGAACCAAATTTTTTATCAGATCTAATCAGAAAAGAGATTTCTCAAGACATTGTTGAGGCCATTATGAAATGGCTCATTGAGTTACTGAAACAAGATGAACAAATCAAAGGACTTCCGATTGAAATAGATATCCAAACAGCAGAATATCATGGAAAGTACTTGTGTTTTGGCGTATATTATCAGGACGATTCTTTGATAGATGTAGGAGACATTGTTTTGCACCGTATTGAGTACTATTTCAACCAAAGTAATTTCCTGTCTTTTTACGAATCTCTTTTTACTCGCTGATATTTTTAAGGACTTAAATCAGGTTAAAACTCCGCTTTCAAGATCCCTTTTCTACCGGCACCGGTGCCAGCTGCTGCACCATATCCTTGGGCTTGTGCTGAATATGCCACTGGTTCAGGATGTCCAGAATAATCTCGGTCATATACTCCCGCTTGTTAAACACAATATCATGGCGGTTTTCGGGCAGGATAAACTCCTTGACCTGCGCGTTAACCAGATGCTGGCGGGCAAACCGGACATTGGTCGGATACACCAGATCGTCGCGCTGACCATGCAGCATCGTAATGGCTGCCGTAATGTTAGGCCAGTCGGGCATAATTTCCATCAGGGCTTTGCGGTGGGCCAGTTTTTCGTCGTTGGCCAGGAGCAGAAACGGCGAAACGAGCCAGCGGAGCGGCGGTTTGTCAATAAAATGGCTGATGCCATAAGTACGCTCGAGACCAGGGCCGAGCGCTGAGGAAACAAACACGACATGATCAATCACATTCGGGTTGTTCATCGCCAGCCGGGCCGACACCGACCCGCCGTATGACGAACCGATCACGACCAGAAACGGCGCCTTTTTATAGCGGTCGATCAGTGGCTGGAGCAGTTCGGCCTGCCGGACAACCGACGTTTCGACCCGCCCGAAATCAGAATACCCATAGCCCGGCCGGTCAACCGAAACCAGTTGAGCGTGATTAACGAGGTTTGTATCGGCAAAAAACTTATTGAAGAAGGAAAGCGAGCTGGGCGCGCCATGCACGAAAATAATCGTGGGTTTGGTCGTGTCTGCCGGTCTTTCCATAAACCGGATGGTCCGGTCACCCACCTGGTAGCGGTGGATCGACGGCTTAACCCGCTGCTGACTGAATTCGTCCATAAGGTCGGCATCGCTGTCCCGCAACACAATAAACCGGGAAACGCCGATGCCGGCAACGACTAAAAAGAGGATGGTATATAATGCCCATTTGAGGGCCCGGATAAACGCTTTCATATCTGAAAAACACAAATTCCGGCATTGTGTTCCACGAAATGAGGCAGATGCCTTAACGACGGTCAAAACGCTCCAGTATCAGCGGAAAAATGACGAGCTCACCGTACAGGGCACCGGTAATGGCAACCGCCGTCAGGATGCCCCAGTACTGTACCGTTTTCAGGCTGCCGAACATCATGAGTGCAAAACCGGCAAACAGGACAAGGGCTGTCTGGACAATAGCCGGACCAATGTGCGTTATGGTCTCCATACGGGCGCGTTCGGGGGCGTTGCCCTGCCGGAATGACTGATAGGTATAGATAAAGTGGATAGAGTCGTCTACGCAGAAACTAAGCACAATCGCACCGATGCTTGCCGTGGCCGTATCCAGATTAATACCTGCCCATCCCATTAAGCCCATCATAATCAGTACCGGAAAAAGGTTAGGGATCACCGTGAGGGCTGCCAGCCTGAAATCGCGGATAAAGAGCCATACCAGCGCAAAAATCGTTACAAAGGAGAGCAGAAGACTGTTTACCTGTGAGCTGGTCACATACTGCACAATGCCGGCATACATGGGCTGATAACCGGCCTCATTAACGGTGGCATAGGTGCCCATCGTCCGGCGGGCCAGCTGCATAAGCGTGTCTGTTTTGCCGGTCAGCGTCCGCGCCGACATCATCGCACCGGAAACAGTTATGCGGCCGGTCTGCGTTGCCTCGTGGATAAAGGTCTGTGCTAATGCGGGATACCGGCTGGTCAGTTGACGATGCGATGCATTGATTGCTGACTGGCTGCGCAGGTAACGCACGCCCTTTTCACCGTACAGTCCTTCGAACCCGCTCTGGTATAGCGAGAAAAAACCGAAAACCTGTCCGACCCCTGGGATACGTTCCGCCGAGTCGGCAAAGGTGCGGGCGGCGCTGATCAGCCGCTTATCCCAGAGGGTATATCCCGCTTTGGGCTCGACCAGCAATTCCAGGGGGATGTAAGGCCCCCAGTTTTTCTGCATGGCCAGATGGTCGGTTACCACGGTGTCCGTTTCCGGAAAGTACCCGAGGGTATAGGTGTCGATATGCAGGCGGCTAATGCCGGCACCGGAAAGAATGATCAGGATAACCGACAGTATCCGGAAGGCTTTTTTACGGATGCCTACAAAAAGCAGGAACCGGCTCAGCAGCCGGCCGGTCACCACCGTATGCTCGCGGGCCGGTGGGCTCAGCGGGAGGATAATAACGCCGAGCAGGTAGGTGAAGACAAAGCACAGTGCGATACCCAGGGCCGCAAAAGCGCCGAAAGTCTGTAGAATCGCCATCGGGCTGGTCAGTAAGGTCAGAAAGCCGGTAGCGGTCGTGCACATGGTAAACAGGCAGGGCCGGAAAACGTGGCTCAGGGCAGCCAGTGCGCTTTCTCTGGCCGTCTGGCGGGTTGTGGCCAGCTGGTTGCGCTCATTAATGACATGGATGGCATCCATTATGCCGGGCAGTACGATGATAATCGGCAGCAGCACCGTCATCAGGTTAAGCCGGTACCCAAGTGTACCATACAGGCCCAGCGTCAGGTAGGTCGATAAGAGAATAATACCGGCTGCGTACAGAATCAGTACCGGCCGTTTGTAGATCCACCGGAATAGCACCAGCATGAGCAGGTAACCAACGCCCAGGAAAAAGCCGAAATCCTGCTGCGAAAGCTTGTTCAGGCCGGTGTATATGATGCCGATGCCACCAAGATGCAGCTGTTCACCGCTGATATTCCGGCTGGCCGTTTGCCGGATACTGTCCAGAATCCGGCTGCGTTGCCGGTCGAAATCCGGTATTTTTTTCAGAACAATCAGTAACCGGGCCGTGGTATACTCTGCGTTGAAGAGCTGCTGCCGCAGCGTAGGCCGCTGGAATAATGTCGCTGTCAGGGCGGCAGGGGATGTCGTGCCGGTAAGCAGTGGTTCGGTTCCTTGCAGACCTTTAACCGGAATCTGCATGTTTCCGGGGCCGATTACCTGTTCAACATCGGGTAATGCGTCGAGGGCGCTGGTCAGGCGGATGAGCGTTTGCAGGTGAGCAGGGGTGAGCAACGATTCCGGCGCACTGACCATTGCAATCACAACCTCGTCATTGCCAAAGCGTTCCTGAAACTGCCGGTAGCGGATCAGCGCCGGATCATCCTGCCGGAACCAGACGGTCAGGCTGTTATCAACTTCTACTGCCGACCGGATACCGGGCCAGAGCCATGCGCAACTTACTAAGGTGAGAATCAGTAAAGGATACCGCAGTCGGTATAAATGGTGAATCATACGTTAAAAATAAGCATAAATCCTGCCGTATAGCGGCCATAGATGACAAGACATACCGTATCTGAGGCCGATAAGATGCTAAATTGAGTTTCCGGTAACAGTTTGATTAATTTTACCGGTATGAAGCTGAACCATCTAATGGCGTACTGTAACGAGCGTTTCCCGGTCGTTAACATGGCGCTGTTTGCCATCCTTTTTCTGACGGTCTACTCCGTAGCCCGTTTTTTTGCGCCGCTGCCTGCCCATACTGCCTTTACCGGTACGGATGGTTGGGGAATGATGGCCGTCATTTCGTTTTTCTTCCGGCTACGGGTCTTTGATGAGGTTAAAGATTATGACCTCGACTGCATTAATTATCCGGACCGGGTACTGCAATCGGGGCGGGTGACGTTGCGGCAGCTTACGCGTTTATCGCTGGCCGGTAGTCTTATTGAGGTGAGCTGGTCAATCTACCAGGGACCGGTAACGCTCATGGCCTGGGGGCTGGCGCTGGGTTACAGTCTGCTGATGCGGTACGAGTTTTTTGTCAGTAGCTTTCTGAAAAAACGGCTCCTGCTGTATGCCGTCAGCCACATGCTCATCATGCCGCTGGTCATTTACTGGGTCTGGTCGGCATACATGCCGGTGGGTGCAGCCTTGCAGGCACTGGGGCTTCTGGCAGGCCTGAGTGTGCTGAGCGGTTTTTCATTTGAACTGGCCAGGAAGCTTTATATTCCCGGCGATGAACGGCCGCTCGTCGATTCGTACACGAAAACAATGGGTTATGTCCCGGCCATTACCAGCGTGCTGCTGGTATTGCTGGCTGGTGTCGGCGTGCAGTTTTATCTGCTGATGTTGTTACATGCTCCGGTCATTCCTTACCTGCTGACCGGTGGTTTATACGGGCTGACACTCGCAGTTTACGTACAGGCAATTCGCCGGCCGGCCGCGAAAAAACTGAAAACGGCCGGATTACTCGTTTCACTTTTTATGCTGATGAGCTATTTGTCCGTTATATTGCTGGTAAACCTGTAACATCAGGCGACTATGATTATACACGAGAATACCGCACCATCAGCATATACTATTGGCGGTAAAGCGCAGGGACTATACCGGTTGCAGGCCATTGGCATACCGGTACCGCCGTTTCTGGTGATTCCGGCCGAAACATTTGCCCCGCACCTGACCGGCCTGCCCCCGGACGCCGTTGACCGGCGGCGGGAAAGGCTGACTACGTTTACATTGTCTGATGAAGACTGGGCAACGATCCTGTGCTTACTGCATGACCTGGGCTTTCCGGAAAAACCGGTAGTAGTGCGGTCGTCAATGGCGGGGGAAGATGGCAACGAGCATACCTTCGCCGGCCTCATGGATTCGTTTCTGAACCTGAAAACGCCGGAGGCCGTCTGGCAGGCGGTTGCTGTCTGTGCGGCAAGTGCGTATTCGGACCGAGCTGTAGCCTACCGTATGCAGAAGGGCTTACCGGCTGATGCCCGGCCCGCTGTAATCATTCAGCAACAGGTAACACCCGTTGCCAGCGGGGTCTTATTCACGACCTTTCCCGACTATCCGCAGGAAATGGCAGCCCATGCGGTTTATGGTTTCGGCGAAGGGCTTGTACAGGGGCAGTTCGATGCCGATGAGTTTTACTGGCTGAAAAGTACGGGCGAGCTACACCGGCAGCGTCTGGCTAACAAGACGGAGCAACTGGTCGCCGGTATGGATCAGGGACTCCGGACCGAAGTTATAGCCGGCCCGGTGCAGCAACAGCCTTGCCTGTCACCATCACAGTTAGCGACTCTTTTTGAGACCGGTACCCGGATCGCGGAGGTATTCGGGAGTCCGCAGGATATCGAATTTGTCGTGAACGGGGAGGGGGTATTCATCGTGCAGTCGCGGCCGGTGACGCAGTCCATTCCGGAAATCATTGTCTACGACAACGCCAATATTCAGGAAAGCTACTGCGGCGTTACCACACCCCTGACATTCAGTTTTGCGAGCCGTGCCTATGCGACGGTTTACCGGCAGACCATGCATGCGCTCGGGTTACCCCGAAAGACTATCACGCAGCAGGAAGATATTGTCCGGAACCTGCTGGGTCTGGTAAAAGGACGGATTTATTACAACATCAATAACTGGTATCGCGGATTGCAGTTGTTGCCGTCATTCCGGCAGAACAAGGCCGATATGGAGCGGATGATGGGCCTTACCGAACCGGTTGATTTTGTAAAGGATGTGCGGAAGACGACCGGTCGGCAACTGGCCATGCTGCCCGGACTGCTGCTGAATCTGGGCCGGTTGCTGTGGGCATTTTCACGGCTGGATAAGTCGATCCGGTTGTTTAAACACCATTTCGATGCGTATTACGCCCGCTTTTATCAGCTAGATCTGGCCACGTTACCGGCTGACGCACTCTGGCAGGAAAAAAATCAGCTGGATCGCGGGTTACTTGGCAACTGGTCGGTGCCGATCATCAATGATTTCTACGTGATGATGACGAACGGCCGCGTGGTCCGGCAACTTAAAAAGACCGGTTTCCCGGAACCCGATGTCTTTCTGAGCAGCTACCTGTCGGGTAATAAGCAGATTGCAAGCACCAGACCACTGCTGGCCATTCACCGGCTGGCCATAACTGCCCGTCAGGACCTGGTGCTTTGTGAAGCCATTATCCGTTTACCGGAAGCACTGCACGAATATGTACGGCAGGAGCATACGGCTTTTTATGAGCAGGTTACGCAGTTTATTCACCAGTATGGTGATCGTACTGTGGGCGAACTGAAGCTGGAAACAGAAACAATGCGCTTAGTGCCGCAGGTATTTTACCAGTACCTGCGCAATTACCTGCTGGCCGATATTCCGGATGAGCCGGTCAGTGAATACCGCAGTGTTCTGCATGAAACCGCTGCTGCTGAACTGGCCGATAAACTGAAAAGCCGTCCTGCCTGGCACCGGCGGCGGGTAATGACCCAACTAAGCCGGTTGCAGCAGGCCATCGAAAACCGTGAACTGCTCCGGCTTGAGCGCACCCGGTTGTTCGGGATGTACAGGGCTCTGTACATCGCTATGGGCAGGATTCTGACCCGGCAGGGAGTACTGACCAGCGAAAAAGATGTGTTCTGCCTGACAGAAGAAGAGATCGGGCAGGCACTGAAAAATGCAGCCCCCCTGACCCGTCTGATTCGTGAGCGGAAAGACGAGTTCCGGCGCTACGAAGACGAAGAGGTTCCCGGACGCGTAGTAGTTCCGTCGCCGCCGGTAGCCGGAAAACAGGTTGCCGGTGCTTTGCCGGATGTGTGGCAGGGTACCGGCTGCGTGCCCGGCATAGTGACGGGAGAGGCCATTGTCATTACCGACCCAAAGGATGATCTGAACGTGACCGGTAAAATTGTCTGTGCGCTGCGGACCGATCCGGGATGGGCCGTGTTGTTTCCGACCTGCCGTGCCGTACTGATAGAAAAAGGCTCTTCACTGTCGCATTCGGTTATTTTGCTGCGCGAGCTGGGCCTGCCAACCGTTATTAATATTCAGGGACTTACCAAAGCGGTTACGAGTGGTCAGCACCTGACCATTAATGGCCGTACGGGTGAAATCAGACGTATACATCATGCCGGTCATTAACCGTATTCCGTTTCAGCCTGCCGATGCGGATCATTTCTTCAGGCTGCTGACACAGCCGTTAGCGGCTATGCCTGAAGCGGAGCCATTGCCTGTGTGGGTGCGCGAACTGTTCCTGGCCGAGGCCGGCCGGAACGAAATTGTATTGTATACCGACGGCAGCACAATCCGGCTGACCGGTATTTTCCCGGAAGCATCGGCGGAAGCCTTGTTTGGTTTTTGGGAAACTACAGGCGATGCAGACACCAACCGGCAGGCCTTTGCGCTGCTGGAAGCCGATGCGCGGCAACGGGGGCGGCAACGGCTGACGGGGCCGGTTAATTTCAACACGTTTCATGCCTACCGGCTGCGGCTGAATGAGCCGTCATGGGGGGCTTTTGACCGCGAGCCCGCCAACCCGGTGTATTATCCGGCTTTGCTGCGGCAGTTCGGTTTTGAGGAAAACAGCCGGTTTGAAAGCCGTCGTATCCGGAAAGAGGATATTCCGCTGGCATACCGGCAGAAGAAAACCCTCCTGGAAGCCCTCTCGCTGCTGCCGTTCCGGTGCATACCGCTCAATCCGGAAACGTGGCAACACTACGATGAGGCTATCTATACCTTGGTCGGGGAGATTTTCAGTGCTAATCCGGCCTACCGGCCTGTGTCCCGCGAACAGTTTCACTGGCTCTACGATCAGACTTTTGCGGAAAAACTCTGCCCGTATTCATCAGTCTTGTTTCAGGACCGCAGTACCGGTAAACTGGTAGCTATGAGCTTTTGCCTGCCCGATTACCAGTCACTGGCTCTGGATCACGGCGGGAAACCTGTTTTTACCCGCGATTATGCCGGATTGTGCCACAAGACCCTGTTGGTCAAGACCGTTGGCGTTCATCCGGCCTATCGCCGGCAAGGGCTGATGTCATTTCTGGGCGCGTATGGCATGGCGCATTTTCAGGCGTATTACGAAGAAGTTATCTTCTGCCTGATGCGGGCTGATAATTTCTCCCTCCGGTTTTCAGAACAGCTGCCCCATGAGTCGGCATATTATGCACTTTTCGGGAAAACGCTGTCGTAAACCTCCGTCCGGAACTGCAAAAGCGTGTCGGCATAACTGGCAATAACGCGCGGTAAGAAGGCATAGGGGCTGACACTGTGCGCCATCATGTAGAGGCCCAGCCGGTGCAGGCCGAAGTCGAGGGCGGCCAGCGCAAAGTGCCGCCGGAAAAGTGCCGGATCATCGTGGGCGCCGGTAAGGGCATGCAACTGGCTACGGTAGAATTCAAGGTAGGTTTGCCGGAGAGCGTACCGGTCGGTATCCAGAACAAAACACAGAAGTTCCGCTACGTCGTACTGCGGTATGTGGAAGGTAGCCAGCTCCCAGTCATACACGCAGAATTGTAAGCCGTTTTCTGTTTCCCTGAAGCAGGTATTGCGCGGGTTAAGGTCGTTGTGAATGAACGTTTTCGGGACTTTTTCCAGCTCCCGCCAATAAGCCGGTATATGGCCGGCGGCCTGTCGGAGCAGGTCTGCTGCACCTTCCGGATACAGCCCGGGGAACCGGCCGGTGGCCTGATTGAGCAGGGCCTGCCAGAGTGGTTGCAGACGTACCATATACTCCATAGAGGGTGCATCGTCCTGAAAATTACCGTCAAAGGGCAGTGGCTTGCTGAGGTGAGCCGCATGCCACGCTGCCAGTTGTGTCAGAGCCGTCCGGATATGATTATCGGTCCACTGTTCCGGCGTCATGGTTGAATTCATCAGCGTAACCTCGTCCAGGTATTCCATCAGAATGATGTACTGATCGCTGACCGGATCAATATGGACCCCAAAGATGTCCGGCAGCATAGGCGAAGTCAGGTGCCGGTATACCAGCGTCTCGCGCATGTGCGTATGCTGAAAGCCTGTCTGCGTCCGGAAAGGGGGATAGATGCTCGCCAGCGGCTCACCGCAACATTGTGCCAGCCCGGCCAGCATAGCGCTGATCTCGCTGCCGTTGGGCTTGATTTTCATGACCATTTTCCGGCTGTGGGGCTGGTCATCAACAGTATACTGCACCTGAAAGGCAAAATGGCCCAGAAGTGTATCCGAAACGCCGGCTGTCAGGGTGACCAGAATACTGGCTGAGTTATCGACCGGCAGCGGCTCACAATGCTGAACCCGGATATGTTGTCCGGGCATCCGTTGCTGCATAAGCGTTTCAATAAACGCTGGGCTGAAAAAAGTGTGGGTATCCATACGTCAGCCTAAAGGGGGAATAGGGTGTGTGGCCATGATGTACTGGTTTTTAAAATAAAAACAGGCGGTTTGCCGGGTTTGCCAGGCGGGGAAACAGGACCGGAACCCGGCTTCCGGAGCCCCGCTGTCGCCTTGTTCCTGCAACAGATTCCAGTAAACGAAACGCAGCGGCCGTTGCGGACCGGCCAGCAGCGACCGGCATACACGGCGGAATTCCGACGGACTGGTATACTCGAAAATATTGGACAGACTGGCTTTCGTAATCGCCTGCCCGGCCGGTGATAGCAGGTAACTGATGGCCTCCCCGGTAACTGCCGATATGCGGGACAGCCGTTCGCGCAGGGTAGAAAAATGCTGTGCCTGATAGCATGGCGGCAACAAGCCTTCGGGAATATCCTGTGGCCCCAGAAAGAAAAACCGCGTAAAGAAGTTTTCCCGCACCGGCACAGTGGCCACATGTTCGGTCAGCCGCCGGTAAAACGCGTTTCCCCCCGATTCGCCCGCGTAGCGGAACAGACGCGGATCGCGCCCTTTGCTCAGATTGGCATTGTCGAAATAGTGGATAAAGGCGTCCCGGAACGGGCTGTTATCGAGTTCCTCCAGAAAAAAACGATATTGTGACGGTACATCACCGAAAGTGAACAGGTGCCTGATACGTTCCTGGATGGCATCCGGACAGGTAGCCGGAAAGCCGGTTATGTACGCTTCCAGTTTACCGGCCGTCAGGATACCAGCGGGATGGCTGTCAAAAAATGACATCCAGTACGCCTTCCGGTCTGCCGGCAGCGACAACGCCAGCTGCTGCGCGGCACGGGCAACTGCCGGCGGCCCGTCGAGGCCCAGTATTCCCCGCAGCGTTCCCTGATCGTGATGCTCAATAACGTGGATTTTCAGGGCCAGTAAGTCATTCTGTACCGGATTAAGATCGATGGCAACGACCTGACGCGGATTTTTGAGTAAGGTGTTCAGCACATTACACCCTGCCGACGTAATGACCAGAACATGGTCTTCGGGCCGGATGTCAAGACTGTGGTATACTGTCTGGCTGTCTTCCCAGACCAGAGCGTAACGGATCCGGTCAAGATCGACGCTGTAAAATTCTGACTGCATATTAGACTAACTGCTCATAGCGGATTTTTGACTGATGCCGGTCATCTACCGGCAAGCTGTCGCGGAAAAGAATCCGGTCGGCCGTCGTATCCGGAAAATTTAGTTGTAAGGCGTGCCGGAGTGTGTCGGCTGATGCCGTTCCTTCGACAAATACCGTGAACCCTGCCGCCGTACTTCGGGCCGCAACACGGTCTACGCCCGGTACATGGTACAGGACATGTTCGATCTGGTAATGTTGAACGCCCGACCGGATCGTTTCATTGCCCTTACGGCCCGTAAGGATGAGCGACCGGTCGTTTCGCAGGTAGCCGAAGTCGCCGGTGGCGAGCCATGTGCCGGCAGGAGCGGCAACGTGTGCCCCGCGGACCAGAATCTCGCCGACCGTGCAGGTTTCGCCGGCCGGGCCGTTGATTTGGCCCATCGGGTCAATCTTCACCGCAATGGCCGGATGTATGGTACCGACGTTGTACCCCATGGCCGGGTCCGGCATATCGTCATGAACGGCGCGTACGGTAATCGGTTCGGCTTCGGATGAACCGTAAATAATATAGATTGTGGCCTCCGGGAAAAACGGTTTTAGTGCCAGACAGAGATTGTCGGGAACCGGTGAGCCACCGATACCGATAGCCCGGACCGCCGGGAAGATCTGCGGATGACTGTGCAGACAGGCCAGCAATTGCCTGAAATAAAACACATTACCGGTCATGGTTCCGGCTTGCTGGCTGGTTATCTGCCGGATAATCACTTCCGGCTGCAAGGCCGTCAGCCGGAAGCCGGCCAGATCGGGCAGAATACTGGTGGTGCCGGTCGCCAGATTATGCAGCAGAATGTTCGGGAACAGCGGAAGATCACGCTGACCGGACCACGCCGGAAACGCATGCTCAAGCGCATTATGCTGTGCCGTTAATACCCGGTGACTCCGCCGGATCGCCTTCGGGATACCCGTTGAACCGGAGCTGTGGGAAATGAGGGCAGGCTGGTCGGGCGAAACCGCAGTGGGGAGCGCCCATGCCCCGGATGCATCCGGGGCAATATCACTGACCGGAATCAACCGGATTCCCCGCAAACGGAGCAGCCACCCGGCCACGACCGGCAGTTTCCGGGCCAGAACAAGCCCCCTGACCCGATGCCGGAACAATAAACGCAACAAGGTCGGGATTGTCGCCGAAGCCGGAGGGAGTACGGGTATGGCGCCATGGGCCATGATGGCCAGCAGCAGTGTTATAATTGGGCGTGAAACGGGTGAAGCGAGCAATACCGCATCGCCGGGACCTACACCGGACCGGTGCAGCAGTGCCCGGTAAGCTGCCACCTGGCTGAGGAGCATGCGGCCGGTTATTTCCTGAGCCGGCCCGGAGCCTTCCGGCCAGATAAGGCAAACCTTATCCGGCGTCCGGCGCAGGGTCTGATCAATGAAACGGTAATAATTAACGGGTGTGTCTGGCATAGCTGACCGCTGGGCTGGCAAAAAAGGTTCCGGATAGTGAAAAGCAGGTTATCCGGAATCCTTACCGGTATTTAAACGCCGGAATCATACAGATCGTACTTATTGCTTCAGCAGCCCTTTCCTGACCGATTTACATTCTTCTTTCGTAATGGCTCCGGTACCCGGCAACAAACGGAATAGTACCTGATGATGTATGATTTACCAGGTTAGTTGGTCAGCAGTTTTTGTTTGGCCGTCTCGTACTCGGCCTGTGTCAGTACGCCTTCATCAGCAAGGGTCTTCAGTTTCCTGATTTCATCAGCAATACTGAACGGCTTGAGGCTGGTAATGACTGTGCCGCGGATTTGTGGCGGAGGCATCAGTTCACCGGCATTGACCGCATTTTCCAGTTCAATAAAATACTTTTTCGACCGGCCGACACTCAGAATGGCGCCCATCGTATACCCTTGTTCTTTTGTGCCGGTTTGTACCAGTTCTTTAACAACGGCCCGTCCGTTGATGTAATTGGTGGGCATGTAGACACGGGGCCATGAGTGGTTCACGTAAATAAAGGTAAAGCTGTGGTTAGGCATGCTGCCTTCACCGAGTGAGAGCGTATCGCCTTTCTGGATGCGCCAGCCCGGGGCCGCCTTTGGTGAGTATCCCCAGTGCAGGTGGCTGGGCAGTACAGGGCCTTTGCGCAGATCATCGGCTGTTACAGGTTTAGGGGTTGGTGTCTGAGCAATGGCCATGCTGACGCCGGATATGAATAAGGCAGCAAGCAGGGATCTGCCGGCGCGTAAAGGAAAACGTTGATTTTTCATAGTATACTGTGTGTGTTACTAATACGCCCTAAAATATAACAAGTAACGAAATAACGAAAGTAGGTTGCTTTTAAGTAGGTGTGCCAGCGCAACGGACTCGCGGATTTGGTCGGGAGATAGTAGGGTGTAAGTGCATGTATACAAGCCCGTTATCTGGGGGAGAGTGTCGATAGGATATCCTGAATTTCCTTTAGGGTTGCTTCTGTAAAGGAAATGCGGCTTGCATACTCAAGCTGACCTGATTCCTTGGCGCGCAGGTAAAGATGGCCGGTATACGGCTGCTCCGTAGCTTCGGGGTCACGGGCATAATACAGCATAGCAATCTGCTTCCCGCTTTTAAAAAACGTGGTCGTATTATTCAGCTCCCGTGTTTCCCCCTTTGCGTTCAGATACGGCACCGATGCCGGAACGGGAGAGGGAAGTGTCTGCGCATACGGAATGAGCAGGCACGGGTAGGCATTGGGATTGCAGAACGTGTATAGGGTTGCCTGGCCATCGTTCCGGTTGATGCTGGCAGGCGTGTCACCAAAGGATCCCGGCGTACGCAGGCTATAACTGTTGCCCTGATACGTTGCCGGGGGAAACTGGATCGTATAATCCATATTCAGGTTGATGGTCACCCAACCGGATTTCGGGCCGGTGGTGATGGAAACCGGGGCCGGTTCATCCGTTGTACAGGACAAAACCGCCACATAGCTGATAAGCAGAAAAAGTAACCCTCGTTTCATCGTTATCTCCGTTTCTTTCCTGACCCGCCGGAGCGGAAAAAGGTTGGAATGGGAGAGGAGGGAAACTATTGGCGCCGTTCATACGCCTGATCAGGAGTACGAACGGCGCCCGTTTCTCATCAACGGATTGACCTAGGGACAATTCACCGGCCCCTGTATCACAACGGTTCGGGTAACGGCCGGGCATCCTTCATCGCTTTGTACGGTGAGGGTGTAGGTGCCGCCCAGCACGACGTTGCCGGCAAAAACGGTATAGGCTCCCGTCTGGCGGTAAACGGTTGAGAACACATAGCCGTCGGGTCCGGTAAAAACAAACGACTTTCCGGTGGCCGGCGCCGTCAGCCGGACGGGCGCGTTACAACCAGCCGTGCCGTCGGCGGTGATGCTGCCCGCTGTGGCACTGGTGCCCTGCCGTATGGTGTTGGTTGTCAGCGACTGGCAGGCGGTTCCCCGGCCGTTTGCCGCTACAAGGGTGTAGGTGCCAATGGCTGTGACGGCAAACTGACCGGTGAGATTGGTTTGATTGCCGGGTAACAGGCTGAAGCTGGTGGCTCCGCCGGCGCTTGCCGAGAGGGTAACGCTGTTGGGGCCGCAGCCGATGGCGCCCGTGCGGCTGATGCTGACGGGCCCCGGTGGTACCAGATTACTGCTCACATTGAGCGACGTCGTGCTGAAACAGCCGGTTGCCGGATTAATGGCACTAACGGAATAGGGACCGGTTTCGCTTACTGCGATGGCATCAGCAGCCTGCGTGGTGAAACTGTTTGCACTGGCAAAGCTGTAGCTGACACCATCCGCAGGGCTGGCGGCGGTAAGGGTAAGCGTTTGGATACCACAGAGCAGTACGCCGTTATTGGTGGCCATGAGCGAGATGCCGGGCGTTTCGGTGCTGCTGGTAATGGCGGTGGTGGCAGAACTGACGCAGCCATTGACGGGGTTAGTGGCCGTTACGGAATAAGGTCCGGGGCCGTTGAGGCTGATGGCCGTGGCGGTTGTGTTGGTGATAGCCGGTCCGGCAAAGCTGAACGAAACACCACCGGCCGCGCTTGCCGCCGTTGCCGTCAGCGTCCGGACCGCACAGGTGAGTACGCCGTTGCCGGTAGCGGTCAGCGAGACGCCGGGTGCAGCAGTGTTGCTGGTGATGGTGGTGCTCGTAAAACTCCGGCATCCGTTGGCGGGATTGGTGGCGGTTACGGAGTAAGTATCTGCCGCGTTCACCGTAAGCTGGCTGGCGGATGCTGTAAAGGCCGCCGGACTGCTGAAACTGTAGCTGACGCCACCGGTGGCGCTTCCGGCAGTGAGGGTTAGCGCGGGGAAGGCACACGTTATCACACCGCTGTTAGTAGCGTTCAGCGAGACACCGGGGGCCGTGGTATTGCTGGTAATGGCCGTGCTGGTAAAGCTGCGACACCCGTTTGTCGGGTTGGTGGCGGTCACCGAGTAGGTACTGGCGGTGTTTACCGCGATACGGTTACCGGTGGTTGTAAAGGCTGCCGGACTGCTGAAACTGTAACTGACACCGCCCGTAGGACTGGCGGCCGTCAGGGTCAGTGCCTGGACGGCACAGGTCAGTATGCCGTTGTCGGTAGCCGTCAGCGATATGCCTGGTGTGGCGGTATTCGACGACACGGTAATGGTGGTAAACTGACTGCATCCATCCAGACCGTTACCGGCGCTGATGGTATAGGTGCGGGCGGCTGTAATCCGGTACACGCCGGCGCTCAGGGTGGCGGCAGCCGCGGGCGAAATGCTGTAGGTCGTGGCGCGTGCCGACGAGGCGGTCAGGGTTACGGCCGACGGATTGCAGCCCAGCAGCCCGGCCGACGAAAGCCCCACGGCACCAACGGCGACCGTACTGCCCGACACCGAAACCGTAGCTGATGCGGAACAGCCTTCAGCACTGGTAACGGTAACAGAATACGTACCCACGGCGCTTGCCGATGTGGTGGCCGTGCCGGTGGGTGCCGTGTTTTGTCCGGGACCGCTGAATACATACTGAAACGAACTGCTGCCGGTAGCGGCAGCGGTCAGGGTCAGGCTGGCATCTGCGCAGGTGAGCAGTCCGTCGTTGGAGGCCGATAATACTACACTGACGGGCGGACCGGTATATTCAAAGGCACCGGCATCGGGGGGGATAGAGCGCGAACGGCCGTTTGCATCGCCCGGCGGCAGGGTTAACGGGGCGGGTGATATACCTGCGTTTCTGGCTGGGCTGCATTCACCCAGCGCATGTGTACTGACCAGCCCCCCGTTGTTCTGGCGCAGCGGCCCACTGCGTATCGGTTGATTTGTTTTGTCGCTCGTGCTGGTGAGGACCTCATTATCCAGATCAGAACTGCTGATATTGCCGCCCAGCGACGTAATGCCGTACGGGGAATCAAAATTGCCGGGTTTTGATGTGAAGGTATTACCGTCGAACAGGCAATTCAGAATTTTCACAGAGTTATCATAGGTTAAGGTCTGTGAACCACCGGAATTTGCGACGAAACTGCAGTGTATCAGGTTCAGCGAAGAAGACGTGCCGGAATAGATGGCATTCCCTCCACCTAACGAGGTGGAGTTGCTTGAAAAGGTACAGTTCGTCATGGTTGTTGAGGTATTTACCTGCACAAATGCCCCGCCGTTAAAGGTTGAGCTGTTCCCGACAAACGTACACCGCTGAAAAGTAGCTGTTCCTCCGCCACAGCGGAAGGCGCCTCCATCGCCCAGCGTTGTTTCATTGCCGGAAAACTGGCAGTCGGTGATTACGGCATTTCCGGATAACAGGTTGACACCGCCGGCATCCGGGTCAAACAACGCCCTGCAGTTGATGACCAGGCACCGGGTCATGGTCAGTGTTCCCGTGCCCAGAGACGCCAGCAGCCCGGCGCCGCCTAATCCATCGTCTACAGCCGCAGGCATACTTCGGCCGCTTCCCAGAATCAAATCGCGTAGTGTCAGGCTTTTGTTGGTCTGAACCATGCGGAGAATACGGAATTCCTGAGAGACTACACGTTCGATAAGCGTTCCGCCGCTTCCGGTAGCTGGTACGAGTGACGTTCTGCCTGTGATTGTACAGGATTCGGTGATTTCCGGTAAAGCAGCGGTCAGGCCAATGGATCCGGTTGCCGTAATATTGATGGTATACGGCGCGCTGGTTGAGTTTCCGGCGGTGATGGCAGCACGGAGCGATCCCGGTCCGTCATTCGCGTTGGTTGTGACGGTAATCGTTGTAAGACTGGTTTGGGCAACAGCACCCGCAGACAGCAGGAGCAGGCTTATTGCCAGCAGCCGGTTTATGATAAGATGGTAGCGATGCATACCATGCAAAAAAGCGCTTTACCGGCACCGGATGCAATTTTCAGGCATAGACAAATAGCGTAGACATTTTATAAGGTTTTGATAATGAGGGGTATATTTAGGGTGCCGGATTTGTGGAATACCGCCTCTGGTTGCATCAATCACATAAAGCCCGGCCGTATTGATGTTGATGCTGTAACCGAACGGGATTTTTAGGATATCGGGTTTCAGGCAGAAGCGTATTCTGAACAGACTTGCCGGTAAATTACTCAGACCAATGTATACACTCGACGTAAAAATTGCCCTTCGCGCCTTTTTTAAAGAAAAATGGTACAATTTTTTAAATATTGCCGGACTGGCACTGGGCTTATCTGCCTTTATTATCGTTTCCTTATATGTTGACAATGAGACCAGTTATGATCAGTGGAATGATCAGATTGACCGCATTTTTCTGGTAGAGCGTGAGCTGCCTGACGGCCCTTCTCCGTATACGCCCGGCAAATTAGCGGCTGCCATAAAAAGCCAGTGTCCGGAGGTTGAAGAAGCGGGAAGAATCAATACGGCGTTGTTTCAACTGCCGTTTTACACCGCTTCGGGAAGGTATCTGGTTAAAAAGTGGATGGGTGCAGATTATTCCATCGCCGGAATGTTCAGAATCAGGCCGAAAGACTTTCAGCTGAAACCTGATGGCACAGGGCTGACCACGCTGCTCTCACCACAAATGGCAGCGGCGCTTTTCCCGCATGAGGCTTCCGTTCAGAACAAGACCGTGTACATGTTGTCAAAAACGGGGATGCCGCTCATGATCAATGGGGTTGTGAACGAGTCGCCCGGTAACACTAATCTAACCTTCGATTGTATTGGTTTCAGCGATGACATTACGCAGGGTAAGGATCAGAGCTATGCCAACCAGATTTACCAGACTTATTTACTGGTAAGACCCGGTACTGACGTCAGCCGGTTAACCCGGAAGATCGATAAGATCTATAAAGAAGCGGCGATGGCTGATACCAGTGAGGTCGCTAAGGCTGCGCTGCGGGCAACTAAAACGGCTGTTTATCTGGATCCGCTGGCGACCCTGCACCTGAAACCGCATTACGGCTCTTCTGTAAATAATCAGCTGGTACAGGGCTTGATTATACTGGCTGTAATCATCCTGGCCGTCACCGGAATCAATTTTACAAACCTCTATATTACGCAGGCGGGCAGACGGGCAAAAGAAGTCGGCATTAAGAAAGTCAACGGCATCGGTCAACGGCAGATTATCGGGCAGTTTCTGCTCGAAATAGTGTTGCAGGGTAGTGTTGCGTTGCTGATTTCATTTGGCATTGTACTGATCAGCTTACCATACGTAAATCAGTTGTTAGGCGTCACCTTGCAGATGTCCGGTATAAACCTGCACGTTATCGGGCAGCTGGCCGTTGCGTTGCTGATGCTGACGGCACTGGCCGGGCTGTACCCATCCCTGATGCTGGCCGGCTTTTCACCGGCTGTTGTGTTGCGGGGTAATGAACCGGATAACCGGGGGAGATTTACCTGGATCAGGGGTTCATTGACCATCTTTCAGTTTGCTTTTGCGACCGGCTTTGTCATCGTCTTGGTCGTTATCAATCAGCAGCTTACCTTTATGCGGTCTGAACATCCGGGTTTTACGGCAAAACAGGTGGTGTACATCGATAATCTCGGTATTTACAACCATCCCCGGCAATTTGAGTCTGTCAGTAGCCGGATCAGGGCAATACCCGGGGTGAAAAACGTTACGGTAGCCTCCACTGTGCCGGGCGGTATGCTACCCGCCACCTATGAATATATCGTTCGTGACAGGCCGTATGCCATGCAGACGATTGCTGTTGGTTATGGCTATTTTGAAACCCTGGGTATCCGGTTGACAGAAGGCGAGGCCTTTTCGTCATCCTTTCCGGTTGATTCGGCTCATGCTGTGATTAACGAGACAGCAGCCAGGGCGATAGGCATAAAAAATCCGGTCGGGACAATCATACAAGGGCGTTATGGGAGTTACCGGATAACCGGCGTTGTAAAGGATGTAAAAGCGCAGGGGTTTGAGACGGCAATTGCGCCGGCTATTTATGTGATGCATACCGGGGCCGGCATCGCAAAAACTCAGATTATGATCAGTATCGAACAAAAGGCAATGACAGCCGTATTGGCTGTGTTACGTCAACAGTGGAGCAGTATCAATAAACTGGACGGTGATACTTTCAGTTACCATTTTCTGGATGATGTATACGGGCAGCTTTTCCGCAGACAGGAGCAGTTAAAAAACGTGCTGAGCGGGTTTTCGGCACTGGCCATCCTGATAGCTTCACTGGGTGTTTTTGCATTGGCGGCTCAGTCCGTTCGTTCCCGGATGAAGGAAATTGCGGTCCGGAAAGTATTCGGAGCCGGAGGGCGGCAACTGGTGCTTACGTTGGCCAGGCCGTTTCTGTTTATGGTTCTGATAGCCAACGGCATTGCGTGGCCGGTATCCTGGCTTGTCGCTGATACCTGGCTTGAGACGTTTGCTTACCGGATTCCTGTTACGGTGTTTCCCTTTGTGATCGGATTGGCGATCTCATTATTGGTTGTTATCCTTACGGTGTGCGGGCAGATTATACGGGCTGTCCGTTTTAATCCGGCCTTTACGTTAAAGCGGTGAAGGTGTGAAGGGTGGCGTAATGGCAGTGAACAAAAGCAACTGGCGGGAACTATAGCAGCCAAAACCGCTTATAAAAGGCTGATCACCTAAAAGCTGACCCAGTAAATAAATAATTGTCTAATAATTATATATTTAAACCGATTGGTTTTAACTTTTCTGCCGAATGATTACACCATTGGGTTCTGTTAATGAACCTATACTAGTTATCTATCCACTACAGTCTGTTAACGTATTAATATGCACATGAAAAATTGGTACTATTCTTTTGTACTTATAGTTGCATTAATCTTCCACGCCAGTCTGCCTGCTTTTTCCCAATGGTCGACCGGTTCTCTCGCAAGATTTCGATTTAATATTACGTCCGCCAGTGTTGGCTCCAAAGCATTGTTTGCCGGGGGATATTACTATAGAACGCCTTACAAGATTGTCAATTATGCTGGTGTCGATATCTATGATGATGCGACCGGACAGTGGACAACTGCCTCTCTTTCTCAGGGAAGAATAAGGATGGCGGTTACCAATACGGATACACTGGCTTTTTTTGGTGGCGGAATGATTTATGATTCCACATTCGCCTTGGCAAATCCTACTAATACGGCAAGGATCGACATTTACAATGTGAACACCAATCAATGGAAAACAGCAGAGCTTTCGCGCCCAAGAGAGAATATGGCAGCAGCCAGTGCTGGCGGCAAAGTCCTGTTTGCAGGTGGCACAGATTTTTCAGGGAATAAATACCGGACAGTCGATATTTATGATGTAGCGGCGAACCAATGGTGGACAACCGATCTTCCACGACTAAGCGGGGCTGGTATAGCCGTTACGAGTGTGGGCAGTAAGATCTACTTTGCGGCCAATAATCAGCTGGATGTGTTTGACACCAGTACAAGCCAATGGCAAATAGAAACGTATCCCGAACCAACTACATACATGAAGGGTCTGAGTTTGGGCGAACGGGCTTTTTTTGCCGGAGGCGTTTATGCGATTGAAGCGGGTGGAAACCCTTCAGGAAATATAAATATTCTTAATATAACAACAAGTCAATGGTCGGTAGCTAAGCTATCCGCTGGCCGGTTTGTATCTGGTGCTCAGGTGGCAAATATTCTGTTATTTGGCGGAGGGGGAAGCAGCCTTGTTGATATCTATGATGAAACGCTTAATCAATGGTCAACATTTAGAACACCTAATGTCAGCGACCCTGTGGCTATGGCAAGGGCCGGCAATAAAGTACTGTTTGCCAGTAACAGCAGTAGTGCGGTAGATATACTTACAGTTACCCCTACCACGATTTGTCAATCCCGTCAGTCTGGCAGTTGGGGCGATAGCACTACATGGGCGTGCGGGCATGTTCCGGGCGTTTCTGATTACGTTATACTAAATAGTGGTCATGCCGTTAGTCTGTCATCCGGAGAAACCAGTGTAAAAAAAATCAGCAACAACGGAGGGCGTTTAATTTTTTCAACAGAAAGCAGTAAGCTTCGGATTGGGTTTTATTAGTAAGCTAAAGCGCATGTTCGGAAAGAGTTAATTTACACATGTAATAAAGACGCTAAAATAATGAGAGCGTTAGACAGATAAAATGCGCGTAAAACGCTCAGAAGGAGGGAAAATGAAAAAGCCTCGTAGTGTTACGAGGCTTGGTCATTACAAGAAACTTGACTTTCTAGCGGTCCGGACGGGATCGCTGAAGTAAAGGAATGAGTTTTTGAAACGCCTTGTAAATGCTTTATTAGTAGCCAATTACCTGCACGTGGCAGATTGGTGTACCCCAAATTGTACCTCAAAGGAACAAAAAAACCGGCTTATGAGCCAAATTTTTTGAAAACCCGACCCAACTCAGCACCATGAGTAATCTGAAGGGGAGTTGTTCTGATTCCCTGTGATACAATCTGGCTGCTGGGGACACCTTCAGGCTTTCCCAGTAGCTCCTTTTGATATTGTATTACGCTCTTTAGGTCTTCAATGATTGATTGCTTTTCAGCAAGCAAACCTTTAAACTGAGTCTCAAGGCGTGATAAATAATCCTGTAGGTAATTATCTCCTGATGTATTAGAGTTAGATGCTGATTTTCGAAACATCTCACCTTCTCCCATCAATAACCAGTCTCTACTTACGTTTGGATAGACTGTAAATATGGACTCTAATACGTC
>NZ_CAMFHL010000057.1 GCF_945952095.1 uncultured Arsenicibacter sp.
CGGGGACGCCTAGTCGTGCCACCACTCTGCTCCTTCCACTCTGCTCCTTGCCCGCCACACTAAGCAGCCTGCTCTCCGCCCTCCCCCCATACCAACTTTCCGGATTCTGCGTTTTCGATAAAAATACGCTATACTTACAAACCTAACGACGGGTTTTGCCGTATTGCACCTAACATCGATCTGCGCTATGGAGACAAAAACTGTTACCAACGGAAGTATTCTGATTGCGGAGCCGTTTCTTGGCGATGCTAATTTTGAGCGCAGCGTGGTGCTGGTCTGCGAACACAGTGGGGAAGGAACGTTCGGGCTCGTGTTGAATCAGACCACCAATCTTATGCTGAGCGATGTCATCGATGATATCTACAGCGATGTACCGCTCTTTCTGGGCGGTCCTGTCCAGCAGAATACGCTGCATTTTATTCACCGCCGTCCCGATCTGATTGAGCGTTCCATACAGATTCAGGATGGCCTGTACTGGAGCGGTGATTTCGAACAGATCAAACAGGGGATTAACATCGGTACGCTGTCAGCAGAAGACATCCGCTTTTTTGTCGGCTACTCCGGCTGGAGCGAAGGGCAGCTTGACGGTGAGCTGAATGAAAAGGCCTGGATTGTCTCAAAGGCCGAAACCAGCTTCCTGTTCGACACCCCGGCCGACCAGTTCTGGCGCGGAATTCTGAAGCGAATGGGGGGAGAATTCAAGGTTCTGTCAAACTACCCGGTTGATCCACGGCTGAATTAACTTTTTTTAACCAATTTTGCAGCCGGATCTATCGTTAAGAGAGGGTAACTAACCTTCTGCTGCTTCATTTCATGCGTATTAAACAGCTACTTTTCATGCTTGCGCTGGCCTGCCCATCGGTGGTCTTTGCACAAGGCAATACTCTTTCGGGACATTTTGGTATCAAAGCCGGACCGTCTATTACCCGACTGGCGCTTTCGGGAGTAACGACCAGCATTCCCAAGCAAAAAATAGACTTCAGCCTTGGCGCCATGTATCAGCTCCGGTACAAAAACTTTACGGTGCAGCCGGAACTGCTCTACTCCAAAGAAGGCGGCACGCTGAAAGTGCAGCGCGTTGGCCGCACAGAAATCGTCCGGAATAACTTCAGCTACATCGCGGTTCCGGTCTTGTTTGGCTGGGTTCCGACAGAAGGCATTGCCTTACAGGCTGGTCCGCAGTTCAGCTATGCGGTTAATGCCGGCTCGACCTATGGCCCTGGCACAAAGAACGATATGGGCATTGTCGTGGGCGCGCACTATGATTTTCTGGACATGCTGGATAAATTCAGTCTACAGGTGCGCTACATTCATGGCCTGACCAACGTAGCACCTCCTTCGGCAGCAGGCATTGACCTGAACTACCGCAACCGCGTGCTTCAGGTGGCGTTTGTCTATAACTTTTACAAAAAGAAAAAATAAGCAGCAGGCCACGGCAGTAGCCTGTTCGTGGCCTTTTCTGCCTGCATCGCCATGCTTTCCGACTTCGGCATTATCCTGCTGTTTATTCTGGCCGCTTTCGCCTTTATCTCCCTTGTGTTATTCGGAGCCAGTTTTCTGCGCCCCAGCCGGCCCAATGTCGAGAAAATGAGCACCTACGAGTCGGGCGAAGAGCCGGTAGGCAATGCGAATGTGCAGTTTAACATCCGGTTTTATGTCGTGGCGCTGATTTTTGTGTTGTTCGATGTGGAACTGGTATTTCTTTTTCCGTGGGCAACCGTTTTCGGGCAAAAGACACTGATCACGCAGACAGAAGGACTTTGGGGCTGGTTTTCACTGGCCGAAATGGGCATTTTTGTACTTACGCTGGCACTTGGTTTAGCCTATGCATGGGTGAAAGGCTATCTGAGCTGGGTGAAACCACAACAAAAAATTCCGACCGTTGAGACCAAAGTCCCGCAGTCGCTCTACGATCAGGTAAACAAAAAGTACCAGCCGAAAGCCAAAGCCTGACCAGCCGGAACCGTTTTACGGTCATCGTCCGTTACACCGGCATAGACAATCACAGACTCCATGACTCCATCTTCCCCAGCCAATAAATCCGGCGATCACGGTATTGTGTTACTCCGTTCGGAGGAGCTTCTGAACTGGTCGCGGGAGTCGTCGTTATGGCCGCTGACGTTCGGGCTGGCCTGCTGCGCCATCGAAATGATGGGCTCGATGGCTTCCAGTTATGACCTCGAACGCTTCGGGATTTTTCCGCGGCCTTCGCCACGGCAGTCGGATATCATGATTATTTCGGGGACGGTGACCTATAAAATGGCCGACCGTATCCGCCGCCTGTATGAGCAGATGGCAGAGCCCCGCTACGTGATTTCGATGGGTTCCTGCTCCAACTGTGGCGGGCCTTACTGGCAACACGGCTATCATGTGGTGAAAGGAGTGGATAAGATTATTCCGGTGGATGTGTATGTCCCCGGCTGCCCGCCCCGTCCGGAAGCGCTAATCGACGGTTTTCTGAAACTACAGGAAAAAATCCGGCAGGAGAAGCCGCTGACGGGAACGGCCCTTACGGGTGAAAACCCGGAACGCTTATAGCAACGTTTCTTTACCCCTACTAAGCATGTCTTTCGACGATATCGCTGCTATTCTTCAGGAACAGTTCGGCTCAACCATTCAGGTGAAAACAGCGTCACCGGCGGTTGTGGTTTCAGCCGATGTACTGGTCAATGTCTGTCAGTTCCTGCGCGACGACGAGCGCCTGTTTTTTGACCTGCTCGCCTGCATCACCGCCATTGACAACGGACCGCAGGTCAACACCATGGAGGTGATTTATAACTTCACGTCGATTCCGTTCGAGCATGACCTGATGCTGCATGTAACGGTAGCCCGCAACCAGCCCGGTATGCCGCTGCCGGCAGTACCGACCATCAGCCATATCTGGCGCACCGCCGACTGGCACGAACGCGAAGCCTACGATCTGGTGGGCATTTCCTTCACCAACCATCCTGACCTGCGCCGCATTCTGATGCCTGCCGACTGGGACGGTCACCCCCTCCGCAAAGACTACCAGGAACCGCAACGGTATCACGGGATTAAGACGAAATAAAATGAACAATGGATAATGTACAATGAATAATTAGCCGTGCGTAGCTTTCATTATTCATTGTACATTATCCATTACCCTCCCTACTTACTTCCCGCCGCTCACTTTACTGGCACCGGTCTCTTTTGATTCCTTTTCTTTAATCGCTGCGCGCTGGTCGTCGCGAACGGTCGGGTACTTAATGCCTAACTGATCGAGATAGGTTTTATACTTCGCCGGATCGTAATAGAACTTCTCCAGTTTCGGTTTATACTCCGTCATAATCTTCTTATTCAGGAAAACCGCAGGCTGCTCTTTCGGCGAAATCAGCGGCGTGTATTTAATTTCTTTGGTTTGTTCGTCGCGGTAATAAGCCCATGCATTTTTGATAATCTCCGGCTTCATCAGCATGTCGATCAGCGTCATGGCCTCCGCCTTGGCGCCGGCCACAATACCTTTGTGGGCAATCGGCGTGGCCATCGAAATGGCATTGGCCCAGTGGTGACCCGGCAGCCCGGGAATATTCGACGGATACCGCAGTACAACCGTCGGCAGTGACCACGAAATATCGGCGATATCATCGGAGCCGCCGCCCATGGCCGTCATCATCTGACCGCCCATCATCACAGGAGCCGCCGATACCGGCATCCCGATTGAGTCAATCTTCATCGCCAGCCCTTCTACTTTCGGAGCCTGCAGCTCAATCTGCGAGGCCTTGGCCAGCAGCTGATCTTCGGGCGACCAGGCAGGCAGGCCTACCTTCCGGATGTTTTCGTGCATGGCCTCCGCAATCGGCTTGTTGAAGTGGCCGGGCCAGGCCGAGCCCAGCACTTCGTACGTAAATTTGGTATCGGTCATCATCGCCGCACCCTCAGCTATTTTCAGACCGGTCTCGTATAATTTCTTGATTTTCGGATACGTGCGTTCACGGAAATAATACCATACCGCTGCTTTCGAGGGCACCACGTTCGGCTGATCACCGCCGTCGGAGATCACGTAGTGCGACCGCTGCGTTACTTCGAGGTGCTCCCGGCGGAAGTTCCAGCCAACGTTCATCAGCTCTACCGCATCCAGCGCGCTGCGGCCCCGCCACGGCGCACCGGCAGCGTGTGCGGCCTGGCCTTCAAAATTGAACCGGACCGATACCAACCCGTTATTGCCCGCATCGCCCCACGAGACTCCCAGATTGTTACCGACGTGTGTAAAAATACAGGCGTCGACATCTTTGAAATAACCGTCGCGCACAAAAAAGGCTTTGGCCCCTACCAGCTCCTCGGCAACGCCCGGCCACAGCATCAGCGTGCCCGGGATTTTTTCACGCTCCATGATCTGTTTTACGGCCAGAGCCGCCACAATGTTCAGCGCCTGACCCGAATTGTGTCCTTCGCCATGCCCGGGTGCACCCTCCACAATCGGGTCGTGATAGGCCACGCCCGGCTTCTGACTGGCTTTCGGAATACAGTCAACATCGGAGCCGATGGCAATCAGTGGTTTGCCGTTCCCCCAGGTCGCAATCCAGGCGGTTGGCATGTTGGCAATTCCTTTCTGTACCGTAAATCCTTCTTTTTCGAGCAGTGTAGTCAGGTATTTAAACGACTCTTCTTCCTGAAAACCCAGTTCGGCAAAACTGAACAGCATGTCGTTGATTTGCTGCGCCTGATCCTTGCGGGCGTCAATCGCAGCCATCACTTCCTGCTTGAGTTTCTCCGTCCGGTCGGCCGGCGCTTTAGCCTTTTTTGACTGGCCGAAAAGAAGGGCAGGCACTAATGAAAGCAGAACAATCCACTTTGTTGTAGAATTTTTCATAATTGCCATATTTAGCTTAGGTTAATTCCGTAAAACAGGATGAAATATACTAAAATGACCTTTTTTAGCCGCATAATATTTTGAAGATCTCCGGAAAAACACACATTCCGGCCGGATATTACGGGCTTATGTAAAACTTTGCGGCTGACTCGTTTAAACTTTCGTTTTCATGTAACGCCTTTCTGAGTACTTTTGCGGTGAATTTCAATTTTCCAACTGATTGACAGAACATAAAATGGAGAAAATTAAAGTAGCTAATCCGGTGGTTGAACTGGATGGCGACGAAATGACGCGAATTATCTGGAAGTTCATCAAAGACAAGCTGATTCTCCCCTACATTGATGTAGATATTAAATATTATGATCTTGGTATCGAATACCGCGACGAGACAAACGATCAGGTGACGATCGACGCGGCTAACGCTATCAAAGAATACGGTGTTGGTATCAAGTGTGCAACTATTACGCCGGACGAAGCCCGTGTGGAAGAGTTCAATCTGAAGCAAATGTGGAAATCGCCGAACGGTACAATCCGGAACATTCTGGACGGTACTGTATTCCGCGAGCCAATCGTTATCAATAACGTACCCCGTCTGGTAACGAACTGGTCACAGCCAATCATCGTTGGCCGTCACGCGTTCGGTGATCAGTACCGCGCAACCGATTTCGTTGTGCCGGGCAAAGGTAAACTGACCGTTAAATTCGAAGGTGAAGACGGAACAGTAATGGAGTATGAAGTGTACAAATTCAACGGCCCTGGCGTAGCCATGGCGATGTACAACGTTGACGAGTCGATCCGTGGTTTTGCCCGTGCCTGCTTCAACATGGCGCAGCAAAAAGGATGGCCGCTGTACCTGTCTACGAAAAACACGATCCTGAAAAAATACGACGGTCGTTTCAAAGATATTTTCCAGGAAATCTATGAAACTGAGTTCAGCGACTCAGGCGTTCACTACGAACACCGTCTGATCGACGACATGGTGGCCTCCGCCCTGAAGTGGGAAGGTTCATTCGTATGGGCGTGTAAAAACTATGATGGTGACGTTCAGTCGGATACCGTTGCGCAGGGCTTTGGTTCACTGGGCCTGATGACATCGGTACTGGTTACACCGGACGGACATACGATGGAAGCCGAAGCAGCTCACGGTACGGTAACCCGCCACTACCGCGAACACCAGAAAGGCAACAAAACATCGACCAACCCAATCGCATCAATCTACGCATGGACACGTGGTCTGGCGTTCCGTGGTAAGCTGGACGGCAACCAGGCGCTGATCGATTTCTGCCACGCGCTGGAAGCGGTTTGTGTGGAAACGGTAGAAAGCGGTAAGATGACGAAGGACCTTGCCCTGTCGGCATATCCTTCCGGTACGAAGCTGATCCCTGGCGAACACTACCTGTATACAGAAGACTTCCTGGAAGCCCTGGATACAAACCTGCAGGCTAAACTAGCGTAATCACCTCTGAGGGTATATAGCCCGGTAATGCCTGTGCATTACCGGGCTTTTTGTTTTATAACCAGCCAGATAATAAATCATGTGTCCATTTTACACGTTTTTATGACCGAATCCTAAACGGTATTTGCCATTCCGTGCCAACTTCTGCATATTTAACTAATCTACCTTTCTACAGAACATTTACACAACCCTTGTAACCACTATCCGGATACGCCAACCTGAAAACTTTACGCTGAAATGAGTGCAGGCTTAGTCATTGCAATTGGTACGGCAGTTTTGCTGATGATGGCGATCTTTATCATCATCTTCGTGGCCTATTACCAGCATAAGCAGGCACAGCAGCGGTTGGCCCTGAAAGAGATGCAGGAACGCCACCGCCAGGAACTGATGGCAGCTACTTTCCACGGTCAGGAGGCCGAACGGCGCCGCTTAGCCCAGGACCTGCACGACGATATCGGCACCATGCTGTCTGTGGCCAAACTAACCCTGAATCAGCTCGAACGCCAGCTTACGCCCGAAACACCGCCCTCGCACCAGGCCCGTAAGACCCGTCAGCTGCTGGATGATACCCTGAAAAATGTCCGCCGGATCAGCCGCGATCTTGTCCCGACCACCCTCGAACGGTTTGGTCTGCTGGCTTCTCTGGAAGAGCTTGTCGGTAATGCCAGTAACGACCTGGTCGATGTCCGGCTCGAACGCCCTGAAACACTCCCCCCGCTGACACCGGCCATCGAAATCATGATTTACCGGATTGTCCAGGAACTGGTCAGTAACGCTATTAAACATGCGGGAGCAAACAGCATTGTGATTCAGCTGTTTCCGGCTCAGAAAGAAATCCGGCTTAATGTATTCGACGATGGGCGCGGGTTCGATCTGGATGAAGTACTCCAGAACAAGCAGCGTGGGCTAGGGATCCGGAACATCGAAAGCCGCCTGAGTGTGGTTGACGGACACGTGACATTTGATGTGGCGCCCGGCCGCGGATCACATATTTATGTGCAAGTTCCGCTTGAAAATGCTAAACTTGTTCCGCTTTTGACCTAATGTCCTCTTCTGCCATGCGTAAGATAAAACTAGCCCTGTGCGACGATCATAATTTATTCCGGGTAGGCATGGCTACCATTCTGAGTCAGGTCCCTGATTTTGAACTGATTCTTGAAGCCTCAAATGGTCAGGAATTAATTGACAAGGTCCCGCGCAAAACGCCCGATGTAGTCCTGCTCGATTTACAGATGCCTGTCCTCGACGGCACCGCCACGGCCGACTGGCTCCGGGAAAATTACCCGCTCATCAAAATTGTTGTGCTGACGATGCACGATGAAGACCGGATGGTACTGCACCTGCTGGAGAAAGGCGTCAGCGGATATCTGCTGAAAGATGCCGAACCGGATGAAGTTGAGCTGGCCATCCGCAAGGTAATTGACGAAGGCGTTTACCTCAATGAATTCGTATCGAAAGCCATGCTCCGTAAAATGACCAACCGGACCACGGTTGTCAAACAGCCATCGACGTTTTATAACAGCAAAGTATTGTTATCGGAGCGTGAGAAAGAAGTGCTTAAACTCATCTGCGAAGGGCTGTCAACGGCCGAAATCAGTGAAAAACTATTCCTGAGCCCGCGCACGGTTGAGGGCCACCGGCTGCGGATTCTGGAAAAAACAGGCACTAAAAATACCGCCGGCATGGTCGCCTATGCCTTCAAAAACAACCTCGTCTGAGGTCTTCCGTATAGCTCTACCAGGCAGCCGGATCGATACGGGCAGCCTTTTTTATGTCCGCTCCTGACACAGTTCAATCAGCACACCGTTGGTACCTTTCGGGTGCAGGAAACAAACCAGCTTATTATCGGCGCCCTGCTTCGGGGTTTCGTTCAGCAGCGTAAAGCCTTCGCCTTTTAATCGTTCCATCTCAGCCAGAATATCATCCACTTCAAACGCGATATGGTGAATGCCTTCGCCTTTTTTGTCGATAAACTTAGCGATGGCGCTGTCGGGGCGGGTTGCCTCCAGAAGCTCGATTTTTGTCTGGTTAATGCGGAAAAAAGAGGTCGTTACACCTTCTGATTCAACCGCTTCAGATTTATAGGGAGCCACACCCAGCAGCTTTGTAAACAGGTCATTCGAGGCAGTCAGGTCCTTAACCGCAATACCTAGATGTTCGACGTTGGTCAGCATGAGATCAATAAAAGCCGGATTAGACGATAGTAGTCCGGTCAGAAAACCGAACTTTTCAAAACGGCGATAAGTTATTAAATTAGCAAAAGACATTTCTCATAACCAGCTATAGATTTCTGTCAACAATGGTATCGGTATCGGATAAAGCAAAAGAAAAAATCGTTGAGTTACGCCAGAAAGAAGGCTTGACTGACAACTACGCGATTCGGGTGGCAGTAGAAGGGGGCGGTTGCTCGGGTCTGATGTATGACCTGCAGTTTGATACCGCTCAGCAGCCGACTGACCATATTGTCGAAGATAAAGGCATCAAAATTTTTGTTGACCGCAAAAGCCTGCTTTATCTGGCCGGCACAGAACTTGATTTTTCGGACGGCTTGAATGGTAAAGGGTTTCAGTTTAAAAACCCGAACGCAACCCGCACCTGCGGCTGTGGCGAAAGCTTTGCCGTTTAGCAGACCATACGTAAAAACGGGGTGTATGGAGGAGACCAGCTGGTTTCACTCCATACACCCCGTTTGCTTGTCAGGCAGCGCTGATCAGAACCAGCCTGCGCCCGGAATCCGGAACGGCCACGGAATTGAGGCCAGAATAACGAGCAGACCGATAGCGTAAAAGGTAAATACTGCTTTGTGTTTCGCCGCACTGCCGCTCAGGCGCTTGTGCTTCGAATAGCCAACGGTAATCAGCGCAATAGCGATCAGCATTCCGACAGAGTGCTCCGCCGTATAAAAGCGATAGATTTTGTCGCTCATCATGCTGAAATCAACTTTAGGGCTGATGAAGAATAAAACCAGCCCGATCAGTAACTGCGTGTGTACCGAAATCAGTGAAAACAGATAAAGCTTACGATCGCCATCGGTATAACCGGCTTGTCCCGAACGCTTTTGCATAGAAACAAATACGGCTGCCAGCAAGAGAATAAGTGCCAGCCAGCGAAGTCCCGAATGGGCATGTAGGAGTCCTGAGTACATAGTATCTTTGTAGTTTGTACAGCAAATAAACCGAACTTTATGCTTCTCTACAACGTCACCGTAAATATCAGCAAAAACGTAGCCGCCGATTGGTTACAATGGATACGTGCGGAACACCTGCCCGACATTATGGCAACCGGCCTGCCTGCACAGCATAAACTACTTGAATTACTGACGGAAATCGACAATGGAGGCAGTACTTATACCATTCAGCTCCTGTTCCCGGACCAGGCAGCCTACGACGCCTACGAAACTATTTACGCCCCGAAACTTCATCCGCAAATGCAGCGCCGGTACGCCGGTAATATCTATACTTTTCAGACGTTGCTCCGCGAAATATGATTTCAGCGTTAATTACGGGATTTCCGTAACAATTCTCTGCGGTATAATGTATATTAACAGATGTAGTACCATAACTGTTTCTATACATTATGTTAGCTATGACACTTACCTCTACACAACCAGGGAGACTGCTTCTCAGCGCATTAACTATTTCACTATTTATTTCATGCAGGGTATTTGCCCAGGTGCAGGTAACGTTTCCGGTATCCCGCATTGTCTTTCAGCGTAACAATGCCAATCAATCAGTAATTACCATAACCGGTCTGTGTCCGGCAAATACACAGCGTGTAGAGGTCATGCTGACGGCTACGGCCGCCGGATACGGCTCGTCTACCAACGGTTTTATCACCCTTGATAACCAGCCGGCAAGTGGTCAGTTCTCCGGGCAGCTTACGCTTTCGGGCGGCTGGTATCATCTGGATGTCCGGGCAATCAGTAACGAACAGATTACTGGCAGCACACGTATAACACCCATCGGTGTTGGTGAAGTATTTGCCATTGCCGGGCAATCAAACGGGCAGGGCGTACTACCTAATCACGAAACCGTTGCCGCTACCGACGACCGTGTCAGCACGGCTACTCACTACAACTTTTCGGATACAGTCCGGTTACCGCTCCCGCCAACCTTCAGCCCGATTACGAAAGACATAACCATTTCGCCCCGTGGCCTGACGAGCTGGTGCTGGGGCAAACTGGGGGATCTGCTGGCGCAGCGGCTCAACGTACCGGTTTTGTTTTATAATGCCGCCTGGTCGGGTACTGCTGTACGGAACTGGCGGGAAAGCATTACCAAAGACAGCACGGCAACCGCGTGGGGTGAATATTTTATGCCCAAAATGCCCTATGGCAACCTGAAACGTGTACTACAGGACTATGTGCCGCTGACCGGCCTCCGCGCCGTTCTCTGGCACCAGGGCGAGGCAGAAGCCTACGACACCATTCCGATACCGGCTAACATGCAGGGGACACCGGCTAAATCCCCGAACTACGAGGCAGATCTTAAATTTATTATCGCCCAAAGCCGGGCCGATGCGGGCAATGTGGCGATTCCCTGGATGGTGGCCCGCGCTTCGGTTGATAACTGGACGGCAACGCTCTATCCGTCCGGCCTGTATGAACCCGTTACCAATGCCCAGACACGGGTAATTCAAACGACTGACCGCGTATTTTTCGGCCCGGTGACGGATACCATTCAGATCCCGAGAACCGACGGCGTACACTTTTCAGGGCAGGGGCTGATCCGGCTTGCCAGCGCCTGGAATGCGCAGCTGACCAACGACTTTTTCAATGCAGCAGCCCCGCTACTGCCCAAATCTGTTTCGGTGACGAATTTACGGTTAGATGGCCGTGCCAGCCGTCGCATGGTGGCTATCGGCAGTCCGGTTACATTTACGCTGATCATCACCAACAAGGGCGCTAAACCGGCGACAAATGTCAGGCTGCGATGCCAGTTACCCGCCAATGTTGCATTTGCCGGTAGTCCGCAGCTAACGTATCGTAAAGGTATCTTGTTGGGGAACATCAGTCAGGTCAGTACCAGCCAGCAGGTTGCCGTTACCTTTACTGTTTCTCCAACAGCATCAGGTTTTTACCGCATAGCGGCCGAAATCGTCAGAGCCGATCAGCTGGATCCGGACTCCCGGCCCAATACCAGCTTTTTCGACGGGCAGGACGACATGGTATGGCTGGATTTCCGGACGACCGACGGCGGCACTACCGTCTACTCACTCATGCCTTCGGCCAACGTTGACCCTGCACCGGCCGTTATCAGCAACCAACCGGCGATTGATAACAGCCGTGCGAATCTGCGGCTGGATCTGGTGTCTGATCAGCTTGTTTGCCGCCCGTTACAGCCTGTCGCGATTAGTGTCGTTGTTACAAATCTGGGGGGCGCCACAGCCTCTAATGTACAGGTTGTCTGCCAGCTACCTTCATCGCTCCATGCTTACTACAGCGAAACATTCTCTATTAACGCACAGCAAGCCACAACGACGATTAATACCTTACAGGCCGGGAGTACGGTACGGCTGGTCTTCACGGCCGTACCGGCAATAAGCAGTAACTATCTTTTTAAGGGACAGATCACAGCCGCCACCCCAACCGATCCGAATTCTACCCCAAACAACGGCTTTACAAACGGAGAAGATGACACGGCCCAGCTTAGTATCAGGGCCTATTAAAACAGCATGTGCGCAGCCCCGTTGCCGGAACTGCGCACATGCAGCTGAATCTATATGTCTGACCGGTTAGTAACGGTACATTTCGGCTTTGAACGGACCTTCTGTCGTTACACCGATGTAGGCCGCCTGCTCGTCGTCGAGTGAGTCAAGCTTAGCCCCTACGTGTGCCAGGTGCAGCGCCGCTACTTTTTCGTCCAGTTTCTTCGGCAGTACGTATACTTTGTTTTCGTACTTGTCGGCATTCTGCCACAGTTCCAGCTGAGCCAGAGTCTGGTTTGAGAATGAGCAAGACATTACAAACGACGGGTGACCCATCGCACAGCCCAGGTTCACCAGACGGCCTTCTGCCAGTACGATGATTTCCCGGCCGTCAACTTCGTACATATCAACCTGCGGCTTAATGGCTGATTTTGTGTGGCCGTAGTTTTCGTTCAGCCACGCCATGTCGATTTCGTTATCGAAGTGACCGATGTTACACACAACGGCTTTGTCACGCATATTCTTGAAGTGACGGTCTTTGATGATACCGATGTTACCGGTAGCTGTTACAAAGATGTTGGCACGGCTAACGGCTTCGTCCATCGGTACCACTTCATAACCATCCATAGCCGCCTGCAGAGCGCAGATCGGGTCAATTTCGGTAACCAGTACACGGCAACCGGCACCACGCAGCGACTCGGCCGAGCCTTTGCCTACGTCGCCATAACCAGCCACAACGGCTACTTTACCAGCCAGCATCAGGTCAGTGGCACGACGGATGGCGTCAACCAGTGACTCGCGGCAGCCGTATTTGTTATCAAATTTCGACTTGGTAACCGAGTCGTTTACGTTGATAGCAGGCAGGTGCAGCGTACCGTTTTTCATCCGCTCATACAACCGGTGTACACCCGTTGTTGTCTCTTCTGACAGACCTTTGATGTTTGGAATCAGCTCCGGATACAAGTCAAATACCATGTTTGTCAGGTCACCGCCATCATCCAGAATCATGTTCAGTGGCTGACGGTCTTCTCCGAAGAACAGCGTTTGCTCGATACACCAGTTAAATTCTTCCTCGTTCATTCCTTTCCAGGCATAAACAGGGATACCAGCCGCTGCAATAGCCGCAGCCGCGTGATCTTGTGTGGAGAAGATGTTACATGAAGACCAGGTTACGTCAGCACCCAGTTCAACCAGCGTTTCGATCAGAACCGCCGTTTGAATGGTCATGTGCAGACAGCCTGCAACCCGTGCACCAGCCAGTGGTTTCGACGGACCAAACTCCTGACGAAGTGCCATCAGACCAGGCATTTCGGCTTCTGCCAGCCGGATTTCTTTACGGCCCCATTCAGCGAGGGCAATGTCCTTAACTTTATACGGGACGTAGGCAGATGTTTGCGTTGACATGATTTGTCGTTTTCGTTTATGGTTGTTTACCAGTGCGGCAAACCGGCTTGTTTCTTAATAAAATACAAAATTATGGAAGTCACGGCAAAATACCTAAACCCCTCCCCCGTTCACCGCAAATGTAGACTGCCGGTTCATAAATTATGCCTGCAATCCGCCGGACTAACTTACTTCAGCGCCGGTTTCACCAGCTTTGTCCAGAGCACATATCCGTTTGGCAGCATGTGCAGGCTATCACCCTTGTAGTATTCTCCGTGCGGCTGTCCGCTGGCATAGAGCATCGGGGTATAGGTGTCCACATATTTTGTCCGCTTCTGTTTTTTCAGATACCCTTTAATCATCGCGTTCGCCTCCTGAACAACAGGCCAGTACTTGCGGCGGGACGGGCTTGGTTTCATCGCAATGTAGACAAATGAGACCTTTGGCAACGCCTTACGGACATACTGAAACAGATCAACAAACTGATCATATACATACTGCGCTGACTTACCGGCGGCCACGTCGTTTTCACCCGAGTACAACACGACTTGTTTAGGCTGGTAGTTGATGATGATCCGGTCCGCGAAATACCGGGCGTCAGCCAGACCCGACCCGCCAAAGCCCCGGTTTATAACCGGCTTATCCGGAAAATCAGCGGTAAGGCTTTCCCAGTAACGTATTGACGAGCTACCGGTAAATACAATCGGATGGGCCGGCGGTGGCGCAGTTTTATCTTTTTCTTCAAACGCTTTGATTTCGGACTCAAACTTGTTCTGCGCAACAACGCACAGCGGAAAGAAAAGCAGGAACAGTTGCGTAATGTAAGGGGTTTTGTTGAGCATCATATTGCAATGGGTATAGGTGGCCACTAAGACACTACGTTACAAAGGGGCACAAAGGGTTAAGGTTACTCCCTGATGGAGAAACTTCGTGTTGCTTCACGTCTTAGTGTCTTTGTGGCCGTTTTTTTAAATAAACGGCACGACTGTTTCCAGCCCCATGCCGCGGGAGCCTTTGATAAGGATGTGCGTATTCTCAAACGGATAATCCATGATCCAGTTATGCAGGGAGAATTTATCCGGAAAAAAATACGCCTTAGGCAGCGATGGCAACGCATGTTTCATGTCTTTACCCGCCAGAATAACCAGATCAAACTTACCCGTAGCCACCAGTTCGCCCAGCGCAGCATGTTCTGCTTCGCTTTCGGGGCCCAGCTCATACATATCGCCCAGAATGACCACTTTCTTGTCTGCCGGCACATTCATAAACTGGCGGACCGCTGCCGCCATCGAACTCGGATTAGCGTTGTAGGCATCCAGCAGGATCGTATTTGTGCCCTTGTGTACTACCTGCGACCGGTTGTTGGTCGGGTTATAATCGGCAACGGCGCGGTTAGCCTCTTCGCTCGTTACGCCGAAATAGGCTCCGATGGCCAGTGCAGCCGCCATATTGTCAAAGTTGTACTGCCCCGGCAAATGGGTTTTGATCTCATGCCCGGCTGCATCGCGGTATACTACCACCGGCGTTTCTTCGAGCAGGGTCGGGCCATCGGTTAAATACGTCACCACTTCCTTAAACGACCGTTCTTCCTTCATGGCCATAATCGTGGCATCCTGCGCATTCACAAACACCGTACCGCCCGATTTGGCCAGCCAGTCGAACAACTCGCCTTTACCCTTCCGGACGCCTTCTACCCCGCCGAAGCCTTCGAGGTGCGCCTTCCCGATATTCGTGATCATGCCGTGGGTCGGCTCAGCAATTGAGCACAGCAAGGCAATTTCCTGCTGGTGATTCGCGCCCATTTCGACCACCGCCATTTCGTAACTGTCATCGCCATCGCCGCGAATTGAGAGCAAGGTCAGGGGTACACCAATGTGGTTATTGAAATTCCCGAGGGTAGCATAGGTTTTGAAGCGCTTGGACAACACGGCGGCAATCAGCTCTTTAGTGGTTGTTTTACCGTTTGAGCCGGTCATGGCCACCACCGGAATCGTCAGCGTCCGGCGATGATGCCGTGCCAGATCCTGTAACGCCGTCAGGCCATCTTCTACCAGCAGGCAGCGCTGATCCGAAGCGGCCACGGCAGGATCATCTACTATGGCATAGCGGGCTCCTTTCGCCAGCGCGTCCACCGCAAACCGGTTGCCATCGAAGGCAGGCCCTTTCAGTGCAACAAACAAACAGTCCGGCAAAATCTTCCGGGTATCGGTCGAAACACTCGTGCACTCCAAAAATTTATGGTATAGTTGAGCCGTTGATGTCATAAGAACAGAGTCTTGTTCGTTGTTAGCTTAGTGTACAGGTTTGGCGCATGGTTATTTACCCGCGCATCCACAGACAGGTACAACGCTCTGCCCATAGATGCCCAAAAATACATGAAAAACTATATTGCAGCCCTGCTGGTTGCTTTTCCGTTGCTCAACTATGCTCAATCGCTTTCTTTCCGGTATGATCAGAAGCCTGCACTGACAATAAATGGCCGTACACTGCCCAATCCGTGGGTCGGCGGCATGAACGCGTGCCAGTTTTCGACGATGAAGCTCAACAACGACAACGTTGATGATTTGGTCGTCTATGACCGCAGCAACCGCAAAATCAGCACATTTTTATGGACTGACAAAGGCTGGCAGTATGATCCGTCCTATGAAACAGCTTTTCCGGCTATTCAGAACTGGATGTTGCTGGTTGACTACGACGGCGACGGTAAAAAAGATCTTTTTGCCCAGAGTACGTTCGGCATTCAGGTGCTGCGCAATACCTCTTCGGGCGGTAAAGTCAGCTGGCAGGTAGCGGCAAACCCGCTCATTACCGAGGGCTTAGGCGGCCGCCAGAACCTGTACGTTGCCTCATCGGACATTCCGGCTATCGTTGACCTCGACGACGACGGCGATATTGACATCCTGACCTTTGATGCATCAGGCAACCTGCTCACGTTACAGCAGAACCTCAGCCGCGAGCAACAGGGAGTTTCGGGCCTGACCTTCAAGCGGATCGGCAGTTGCTGGGGCGGCTTTCAGAAAGAATACTGTAATGATTTTATATTCGGCGTCGATTGCAGTGTCGGCGGTCGGGTTGCTGTTCCCGGCGCGGGCCGGCCAGCGACTCCTGCCCATACCGGCAATACCATTACGCTGTTCGATGCCAACGGCGACGGCACAAAAGACCTGCTGGCCGGTTTTGTCAGCTGCCAGAATATTGCGCTGGTTAAAAATGCAGGCCCGAACACGGCCGATGCCAAGTTCACGTCCTTCGATGCCAATTTTCCGGCCAAAGACCCGATTAACTTCCAGAACTTCCCGGCTGTTTTCTGGGAAGATGTTGACAGCGACGGTAAAAAGGACCTGCTGGCCACGCCAAACGTGCTCAGCAATGAAGGCAATCTGATTGATTTTCAGTCATCAAACTGGTTTTACCGGAACGTTGGTACGAATCAGAAACCGGATTTCCAGCTGGTTCAGAAAAACTTCCTGCAACGCGATATGCTGGACCTCGGCGAGCGGGCGGCCCCTGCCCTTGCCGATCTGGACGGCGACGGTGATCTGGACCTGCTGGTAGGTAATGGCGGGATACTGACCGGCCAGACGTTCCATGGCAACCTGTTTTACTTTGAGAACAAAGGAACACCACAGGAAGCCTATTTCGATCTGGTATCCAGCGATTATCTCGGCCTTGGCAGCTCTACCGTGCTTACCGACCTGATGCCGCGCTTTGCCGACCTGGACGGCAACGGTAGCCTTGACCTGATCGTGTTCAGTAATTCAGTGCGGGGGATTGAAATCCGCGCGTTTTACAACCAGGCTGCGGCAAAAGCTCCCGCCAGATACACACTGGCCGGCGTAAAACTGATTCCGACGCCGAATCTGCTGGGACCAGGCGACATTCCCTCTTTTGTTGATGTCGATAAAGACGGCCTTCCCGACATGCTCGTTGGCCGCTCCATCGGTAACATCGCGTATTACCGCAACACGGGTACAGCCGCAAGCCCTGCGTTTCAGCTCCAGACCGAAGAATACGGCGGGTCAAAGGTTAATACACTGGCCGGCGGCCCTTCACTGGTCATCGCCGACCTCAACGGCGATCAGCGGCCCGAACTGATCTCGGGCGATCAGTGGGGCAAGATGAAGCTGTACCGCTTTCCTGACCAGCCTAACCAGTCACTGGTATTGCTGGATACACTGGCGGCAATCGGTAACCCCGGTCACGACCTGATGCTGGCTACCGGCGATCTGGACGGCGATCAATTGCCTGACCTGCTGATCGGAACGACGGGCGGCGGTCTGCGGTACCTGAAAAATACATCGGAAAAGGTCGTGATTACCGGTATAGACAACGGGGAACCGGTGTTGCCCTGGGCCTATCCCAACCCGACCGAGCGGTATGTCACCATCCGCCCGCCACATGACGGTATCGCTGAGGTTATTTCACTCAGCGGACAGCAGTTGATGCAGGGAATGTCGGTCAGGGCCTATAATGAGACCCTGCTGGACCTTGGTACACTCGGCGACGGTACCTACCTTGTGCGGCTGCTTTCCGAAGGCAAACCACCACTGGTTCAGAAGGTTGTGGTCTGGAAATAAACCTTGCCCGGTAGTTTACGGTTTTGTCTGAAATACGCCGGTCATACAGGCCGGCCTTACTGACAGAACGTTATGGAAAATACAAACAACTCCGATCAACAACCCGTTGACCAACAGACCGGCGGACCGCTTGAAGGGCTGTCGCCGCGCAACAATGCCGGACAGGAAGAACTCGCCAAAGATGCGTCCGGCGATCCGGAAGACAGTGCCATCTACGCCGGTCTCGGCCTGAACAGCGGCAGTACAGATGAGTGGAATCCGGCCTCGGAAGAAGCAGCCGACTCTATTCTGTATACCGATACAACCACTGCGCAGCACGCCTTTGACAATGTGTCGAATGACGTTGACTACGATAAGCTTCCAACCGACGAAGCCTTAAGTGAAGAAGAGATCGACCGGATCAGCGACGAAGCCGATACAACCGATAAAGGCGACAGCTATCTGGCCTACTAAGTTGTTTCGCTTCCGGTTAAATACCCATATTTTTGTCTGACCGACAAACAAAGAACTCAGGAATGTTCTGTTAACTTTCCATGAGTTCTTTGTTTTTTACAGACCATGTTGACTATCCAGCAGTTCGTAACCTTTTTTTGTATGCCAGGCGTCCTCCACCGTATCCGGGTTATTTTTTGTTGTTTGCTGGCTTTGCAGGCAACCGCGCAGACAATCCCGACAACCGACCAGATCATTGACCCGAAAATCCATACCGTTCTCCTGTATCCGCTGATTGGCTCTACCCCCGACAGCCCTGGCAAAACGCTTAATCCGCCGGTGATGCTGACCAGCGAAGACGCTATGAACGGGCAGCAGCTGCAACTCGAATTTGATGATCTGACAGGCAGTTACCGCATGTTCCGGGCAAAGTTTATTCACTGCAACGCCGACTGGCAGAAATCAGCACTGAACGATATTGAGTTCACGTACGAATACAACGATTATCCCATCAGCGAATACCAGACTTCCCTGAATACCAAAGCCTTATATTACCATTACCGGTTTACTGTTCCACGTGTAAAGTTACCGGGCAATTACATTCTGGTTGTTTTTGATGAGCGGAACCCGCGCAAAATCCTCTTCACGCGCCGGTTTATGACCTATGCCAACAAGGTAAATGTAACAGCCGGCGTCCGTTTCTCGACCAGTCCGCAGCGGCAGTTTCAGGATCAGCAGATTGACATGAGTATCGACTACCGTAATTATCAGGTCGTGTCGCCGCAGGATGATTTTAAGGTAGTGATCCGGCAGAATTACCGGGATGATAAGGTGATTACCGGCCTGAAGCCGAATAACGTCCGCGTGTTTGATCAGCAGATTGATTATAACCTGTTTGACCTCAGCAACACGATTCCGGGCGGAAACGAATTCCGTTTTTTTGACACCCGGACGGTGCTTTCCCGTGGCAACTATGTCGATCGTGTGCAGTACCAGCCTGACCGCACCATTGCCTTTATCTCGCCCGATCAGCCGCGCCTGCAAGGGGCATATATTCAGGCAGATGACTTCAACGGCCTGTATGTTATTGACCACCGCGAGACCGGCAATCCGGGCGTCAGCGCCGATTACATTGAAACTGTTTTTACCCTCAATATCAACGAATTACCGGATGGAGAGCCTTATGTCAACGGAGCATTCAATTTCTGGCAGCTGAACGACGCCAACCGTATGACCTATGATCCGGCTATTCGCTCATACCGGGCATCAATCTGGCTGAAGCAGGGCGTTTATAACTACGACTACGTGGTGAAACGCAACAGCCCCCGCCCGACCGCCGATGAACTTATGATCGAAGGCAGCTATTCGGGCACCGAAAACGACTACGAAGTACTGGTGTATCATCGTCCCCCTGCCGCCCGCGCCGATCAGCTGATTGCCTATAAGCGGATCAGCATAAATAAGCGGAAGTAAGATTAGTGTTTACCTGAAGCAAACGATAATACTATCAGATTAACTGCATCTGAAAAAGCAAGGCGTATGCAGGAAAGCTCTTGCAGAATAGTAACTTTTATATTACATTCGTACGTATGAAAGTACGGGAGGTAATTGCATTCAGAAGCTATTTTGAAGATTTTCTTCGTGATCAACCGCGAAAGGTTCAAGACAAAATCTTTAAGATTATTGAAGCGATTGAAACTCTTGAGCGTGTACCGTCTAATTATCTCAAACATATAACGGGTTCCGATGGCTTATACGAAGCCAGAATTCAGCTTGCCTCAAATATTTGGCGGGTCTTTTGCTTTTTTGACGGTGACAAATTAGTTATCCTCTTAAATGGCTTTCAAAAGAAAACACAGCGGACACCTAAAAACGAAATCGAAAAAGCCATTCGGCTCATGACTGATTATTACGGGCAAAAGAAAGAAAACGATGGAAACTAAAAGCTGGAAGGCGATCAAAGACGACGTTTATGGACAAGTGGGTTCGGAAAGGCGGGATGAGCTCGAAAGAGATGCAGAATCATTCAAAATTGGTCTGCTACTAAAAAAAGCCCGCGAAGAAAAACACTTAACTCAACTTGAGCTCGCTGAGCTTGTCTCTAAAAAAAGAGAGTACATTTCAAGGATTGAAAACAACGGCAGTAACCTTACCTTAAAAACCCTTTTTGATATTGTTGAAAAAGGACTTGGCGGAAAGGTGAGAATATCTATTGAGCTATGAGATCAGTTAAAGCGTGTTTTTTCCTGACAGATACAAAAGCAAAAAGGCGAACATCCGATGTCCGCCTTTTCTATGAATAAGCAAGTAAGGGAATTACACATTAAACCGGAAGTGCATGATATCGCCGTCCTGAACGATGTATTCTTTGCCCTCGACCGACATCTTACCGGCGTCCTTAATGGCCGCTTCTGATTTGTACTGTACGTAGTCAGGCAGTTTGATCACCTCAGCACGAATAAAGCCACGCTCAAAGTCCGTGTGAATCACACCGGCAGCCTGCGGCGCTTTCCAGCCACGCTGAATTGTCCAGGCGCGTACTTCTTTCACGCCGGCCGTGAAATAGGTAATCAGGTTCAACAGGCTATACGACGCCTTAATCAGCTGGCTAAGGCCCGATTCGGTCAACCCGTATTCTTCCAGGAACATTTGCTGCTCCTCAGGCTCCGACATTTCTGAAATCTGCGACTCGATATTGGCGCAGATAACCAGTACGTCCGCACCCTCTGCCTTTACGGTTTCCCGCAACTGATCGGAATATTTATTACCGTTTGGCAATGAGCCTTCATCTACGTTAGCCACATAGATGACGGGCTTGATTGTCAGCAGGTGCAGGTCACCAACAGCGGCCCGCTTCTCTTCTTCCGTTGCATCAACCAGGCGGGCATTTTTGCCGTCTTCCAGCGCATTTTTGTACCGCAGTAAGACTTCAAGTTCAGCTTTTGCCTTGGCGTCACCGCCTACACGGGCTGCCTTTTCGATCCGCTGCAGTTTTTTATCGACCGATTCAAGGTCTTTCAGCTGCAATTCAGTGTCGATGATGTCTTTGTCAAAAATCGGGTTTACGCGACCTTCTACGTGGACGATGTTGTCGTCTTCGAAACAACGGATCACGTGTACGATGGCATCAACCTCACGAATGTTAGCCAGGAACTTATTGCCCAGGCCCTGTCCCTGGCTAGCCCCTTTGACCAGACCGGCGATATCTACAAACTCAATGATCGTCGGTACTACTTTCTGCGGGTTAACCAGTGTTTCCAGCGTATCCAGACGTTCATCCGGTACGGTTACGACCCCAACGTTCGGGTCTATGGTACAGAACGGATAGTTAGCGGCCTCAGCCTTACCGCTCGAGATTGCATTAAACAGCGTCGACTTACCCACGTTTGGCAAGCCCACAATTCCACATTGAAGTCCCATATTAAAGAGTGAAAGAGTGAGCAAGTGAGAGAGCGAACCGCATATGCACTCTTTCGCTCTTTATCGCTTTCACTCTTTGATTTTCCGCAAAAGTACAACAAAAAAGCCTGCGACGATGAGTCCAGGCTAAGGGTTGTCATGATTTACAGGCGATAACGGTCAATATATTGCTTACGATCCGGGTTTCGGTGGAGAGAAATAATCTGGTACGTAAGAAAATCGTAAAACAACCGCCGGTTTACTCGGCTGATACGAATTAGTCCCACTTCAGATCGCTGTTGAAGTCGTCGAACTCTTCCCGTTGGTTAAACTGAGAAAAGTCAACATCGGGCATCAGTTCCGTTTTAATGTGGTCCACTGTACCACGCAAAGCGTCAATAAACTTATCGAAGTCTTCTTTGTAAATGAACATCTTATGCTTCTCATAAGTAAACCCATCACCCTGCGGATGGCGGCGGCTTTCAGTAATCGTCAGGTAATAATCATTCGCACGGGTCGACTTGACGTCAAAGAAATATGTTCGTTTTCCGGCCCGTACCCGCTTAGAGTAGATTTTTTCCTTCTCTCGTTCTTCCACAATTACAGTGAGGTTTAGAGTTGCGCTAAACGCCAAATTAAGTGTAATAGTATCAGGAACAAAAGAATATTATTAAATAATTTTTACGATCGGTATACAGACTCTTTACTAAACGGAGGATTATTGAGTTGGTGGCTGATAGCCAGGCATTTTGCCCTTAACGTTTTTTTTCGTAACTTTGTTTTGTGGAAGTTGCACTTTTTAGGGAGAGGGGTATGTGTCAGCGATAGAGACATACCCCTCTTTGCTTGTTAAACTTAACCGTACGCTGTATGAGCATAATCATGTCACTGATGTTGTTGTTTAGCACCATCAAACCGACGGAGGCTCAATCGGGCCTCATACAGAAGGGTAAGGCGTCGTTTTACTCTAAAAAGTTCCATGGCCGCAGAACCGCAGGAGGAGAAAAGGTGAATAGTCTGGCCTTCGAAGCCGCTCACCGGAACCTGCCGTTCAATACGATGGTTGAGGTAAAAAACCTTGACAATCAACGCTCTGTCATTGTTCGTATTAATGACAGAGGGCCATTCTCTAAAGGCCGCATAATCGATATGACTTATGCAGCCGCTAAAGCGTTGGGCATCGTTCAGAAAGGTGTTGCCAACGTACAACTTCGGGTTGTCGGCGAAAATGGGGTCGTTGCCTTAGCAGCCCCCGAAACGGTTCCCGCCACCGAGACTCAGTTCCTTTCATCAGCTGAGGCCGTGAACCGTAATTAATTGGCTTGCAGGTTAATCCTGCCTTTTTCAGCCGGACTTACAAGGAGATATCGTACCTTCCCCGGCTTTCGTATTGAACCGTTCGGATGCCGCTGCCTAAACGTTAACGGGCAACTTCCCAGGCTGACATCCGAACGGTTCTTTTTTTGTACTATTCTACGATTACACTCCCGCTACCAGAGTAACTCCGATAAGCAGCATTGTACATGGCATCTGCCGAAACAGGCCCCAAAACGAACTTACCTTTCGACACAGCACGTACCATATAATAGAAGTTCAGCTCTGTTGCACCCGCATTTGTATAGAAATTGATCCGGTCATCCCGCACATCAAAATGGTCCGGTACGGATGGTTTCTGCAACCAGTCCATGTCCCGTGGTTCAGTAATCCGGGGGTTCTCGATTTCGAACCCGGCCGGCAGTAAATCCGTTACCACGACATTCGCTACCGGTAAGCCATTGGTGCTGCTCAGCGCAATGCGTACAACGATCAGGTCGTTTTGCCGGAAACGGCTCAGTGGTTGCCCATCGCGGCTCAGGAACGTCCGGCGAACCTGTAACCCTTTGTCTTCATCCGCAATACCACCCGTTGCCGGCACCCCTTCGCTCTGCCAGAAGTAATAGGCATTACCCGTGCCTTTGGCGGTCAGTATTAACGGCTGCCCTACCCGTTTCAGGAACAAATCAGCACCGGTAAAGTTACCAACCGTCTGTTTCCCAGAGACAACTGTTGCAGTAGCAGTACTAGTTGCATTTTTCCGGGCCAGCTTACCCAGTGCCAGAAACGCGTATGCCGCCTCCTGTGTGTTCAGGTAGCCCGCCTGCCGCAACGCTCCCGACAGTTGCCGCGCCATATCGGGTATCTGAATATTGTCCGGATCGGCATCGACCAGGGTTTGCAACGCCAGCGCCAGATTCCGCAACGGCGAGGCATAGCTGCCGCCGGTTTCCCGTTCTGTGCTGTTTCCGGTAAATCGCTTCGGCAGCAAGGCATTGTAACTCCGCACATCGCCGATCCGGAAGAAGGCGGCAGCCAGCACATACCGGCTGTCCGTCGTCAGTGTATTGGCATTCTGCTTGTAGTAGTTCATTGCCGCACGGTTTGGTTTACCGGCATTAGCCAGTACGTACAGGCTATAAATATTCGTCCGGCCGGCAACCTGACGGACCGTCCGCGTGCCGCTTTCGTCGAAGGACACCATTTCTTCCGTCGCCGGTGTACTGCTTTTAGCCGTCAGAAAGTCAATGGCTTTGCTGAGCACAGCGCTTCGCACTTCGTAACCGGCCTGCCCTGCTTCTGTCAGGAAATGTACCGCATAGGCCGACGCCCAGTCTTCGGACTGTGTCTGGCCCGGCCACATGCCAAATCCGCCGTTATAGACCTGTTGTGCTTCGATCTTCTGTATCGCCTGACGCACATTCGTAGCCGGATTCAGGTCAGAATCGCCGCCGCTGCGGACAAAATACACGCCATTGGCACCCATTGTCCGTGTCAGATCAGCAAAATAGAGCTGGGGGAATGCCTTTGAGATGGTTTGTTCCAGGCAACCGTGCGGATAGCCCAGCAGATAGGCCAGCTCACGACCATACTGCATGACCGGCGACCGGCTTACCGTAAGCGAAGCACGGCTGGTGCCGGGTAAAAAGCTGCCCGTGGCCTGCCCGATGGCCAGGCTCTTACCACCCGCCACCGCACCGGCCTGCGTGATCTTCTGTAAGGAGGCCGCCGGGCGAACCGTAATGTCTGTTTTCTCGCTGAACACTTCATTACCAAAACCGGATACGGCCACCAAAATAGCCCCCGGCCCGATAGCCTGCTGCGCCCGGACCCGGAACAGGACCCTCACTTCGCGGCCTGCCGGAATCGTCAGTTTCTGAACGGCCTGCGTGCTGCTGTCCGTAACAACCGCCAATGGCCCGCTGACACCCAGCCTGGCCTGGATAACGGCCGGTTTATTCGTCGTATTACTCAGGTTTACGGGCAGTTGCAGTTCATCGCCCGGACTCAGAAAACGAGGCACACCGGTGCTGATCACAATCGGATCGGCCACTTTCATGTTGTGGGTCGCCGAGCCAAAAGCATCGTCTTTGTAAGCCACAGCCATCACCCGCAAATCGCCCGAGAACTGCGGAATATCAACCGTAAATTCAGCTTCGCCGTCAAAACCCGTTTCCAGAATACCGCTCCAGAGCGCCACCAGCCGGACCCGCCCGTTGCTGAGCGGATTCACCCGCCGTTCGAGGTCGTAGCCGTCCCCGCCCGAACTTGACCGGGAGGCCAGCGATAACTCAGGGAACAGCAGCGCATACAGATCGTGGCTGCCGACTTCGAGGGCGCGTTTCTGGTAGAAAAAGCCGTGCGGATCGGGAGTCTTAAAGTTTTTCAGCTGTAAAATCCCTTCATCAACCACGGCCACCGTCACCTGCGCATTGGCTTTCGTTTTAATCCGGATCGTTTGTTTTGTTTTGGAACGGGAGCTCACTGCCGCAACAACCTCAACCGGCAGCTTCGTCTCCTGGTCCTGTACCAGTACCGGCGCAAAGCCGTGGGCGACCGTCAGCGGCAGGTTGGTATCATCCATCGCGCGGATCAGCGTGGCTGTTATGTATACATTCGGCAAATGCCCGTCTCCCACTGAGAAACTCCATTCGGCCGACTTATTTTCGGTCGTGAGCCAATGCTGCTCAAGTACCTTATTGCGCTCAACCGTAACTAGTAGTTTACCGTTAAAAGGCGCCTTAAACAGGACTTTAGCTTTATCGCCGGTTTCGTAGGACGCCTTGTCAAATTCCATTAACACCTGACCCTCCTGACTGACCTCGAATGACGACGCGACCGTACTGCCATACCCATAAGCGTAAAAACTGGTGGCGGTGTAGCCCATCGCGCCCTGACGGCGCACACGTACCTCATACTCGCCCGATACAGTAGGCACATATGTAAAGTCAGCCTTCCCGCTCTTCAGCGTCACCGTGTTGGCGTACACTTGCTTTTCCCGCCGCCTGGTGATGTACTTCAGCTGAGCATTGTCTCCTTCGCCGTTTTTCTCAATCACGGTCTGGTAGTCATACCGGACAATATCGACCGCCGCCACGGCGCCGGGCCGCAGCTGCCCGTCTTTATTTACGCCAACCAATCCGATGGCCAGCGGCGCGTTGGTGGTCACGTAATGATCGGCCAGCCGGACGCCGTAAAAAATGTCCTGTGTCAGCACATCGAGTTTCCGGAGCCGGTTTACCGGCCGGCCGTTTTCGTCGAATACCGTCACGAACAGCTTTGCCTCCAGTAAGCCCATATCCTGATAGGTAGCAGGCAACTGAAAACGCTCCGTCGCCTGGCCGTTGGCATTGGTCCGCGCCTGACGCAGGTCTTTTTCAAACTTATACGGCTGGCCTGCCTCACCGCTCCGGCTACCGCCATCGGGCATATCGAAGGTATAGTCGCTGTAGCCTTTTGGGGAAAATACCTTGCGTTTCAGTTGCAGCTCCATCTCATAGGCCCGGTCGGCGGCCGGCGGTCCGAACAGGTTCATGGCCGTAGCCGACGCAGTAATGGTCTGGCCTGTGCGATACACTGTCCGGTCGGTGGCTACATCGACCTTGATCCGGTCGGGAATAAACTCCTCCACGCTGATCGACTGCGAAGTCAGCAATACATTATTGGCGTTCAACACCTCAAAGGTGTAAGTTCCGGTCACGGCGGCGGGGTCAAGGGCAATATCCGTGGCAACGGCACCGGCATCGTTGGTTGTTTTCCGGAGCGTGGTGTATTCGCGGCCATTCGGCAGCAGCAGTTTTACCGTCAGCGGCACCTGCCCGACCGACTGCCAGGTTTCGGTCCGGACAATAGTATTGACGTGAATCGTTTCGCCGGGGCGGTAAATATCTCGGTCACCATATACAAACGCCTCAAAGCCCGACGCGTTATCCCGCTTTCCTTCCACATCGAAGCGCGAGGTTTCGATCTGCGTGTCAGGCAAATAAAGAAAGTTAAAATCATCTGCCGTGCGGGCCGTTACCATACCCACCTGAAAGCCCGGCGCTTTTTCGGTAACCTTATCAAACCGCGCAAACCCCTCGCCGTCCGTTTTCAGCGAAACCATTGTCTGGTTATTGGAACTTACCAGCGTAATCTCCACATTCTTAAGCGGTTCGGCCGTCCGGATGGAGTTGGCCCACACCAGCACCTCGTCTTTGGTCTGGCGGGTAATCAGGCCGATATCAGAGACCGACACCAGCTGCGTGGCCTGCATATAGGCTTCATCTTTGGAGCTTACCGACACCAGATAAACCCCGCGAAGCGGCTGCTGCCCGCTGCCAGCTACCTGATCCGGTACGGCCACGTTCAGCGCCGAAAGCCCGCGGACCTTCGGTAAGTCCTGCGTGTCTACGGTTTTGTCAACCAGTACATTACCATACTGATCCTGCTCATCCTGATTATAGTTGTACGCGCCGGACGGCATCCACTCGCCGCTTCCGTTTTCGGCATACTCTTCAAAACGGCCGTTTTTCAGAAACTGGATAATGTTGTTTTCGTAGACCTTTGCAATCTTAACCTGCACCTTAGGCACGTTGACCACCGTCAGACCGATATTCCTCGCGCCTTTCGACGACAGGTACAGTGCTTTTTTACTGGCAAACTGAATGCTGGCGGGCATTTTACCGAAGAACAGATCACGGTTAACCGGCTCGTCCAGTTTTGTGTTCAGTACGCCACGGATCTGGTCGGTCAGGGTCAGCACATAGGTATCGGTCTCATTGAAGTCGCCGCGAACGATGAACCCGTTTTCGGTTAATTCTGCCGTTGTTTCAACCTGCGGCTGAATGCTGTAATACTGACTCAGATTGCCCGGCTGTAATTCCTGCGTGGTAATGACCCGAACAGTGCCGCGATTATTTTCGTAGCCAGTCTGTACATCAACAATTTCCACTTTGTAGCGCGACGGCAGCGCTGTTTTATCTTCAATCAGCTCCTGGCTCTGGTAGGCGGTGTTAGGGACTTTAATTCCCTTTTCGACCTTGATTGTCAGCGGCACATCCTGTTTAGACGAGGGCGCTTTGGGCAGCAGCAGGCTTACCTGCGCCTGATTGTCGGTCGACGTAACCTGGGTGGTCTGCACGCCATCTTCCGTAGCCACACTCAGTTTCGACGATACATCGGCCGACGATACCGGATAGTTAAAGTTCAGCCTTGTTTTGGCCACCGGCTGCCCTGTTTCCCGCGAGCGGGTCCACCACGTTTCGGTACCGGCGAGTTGCAGATAGGGTGTATGAAACGCCATTTCATCAGTTGATACGCCAAGCTCTTTATCGGCAGCATGGGCCAGTACCTCATTGGTCAGTTCGGCGCGGTAATCAGTAGCGGGGTCAAACGCAGTTGAGGGAGAAAACACCAGTTCGCTCGGCGACGTCCATTTGAATTTACCCCGAACGGCCGGCTTGAAGCGGACATACTGCGTCGAATCCCATTCATTGAGATGGCCTTCCGGCCCGATATTTTTGTTAAAGGAAAACGTCAGGTTCTGGGTCCGCTGGATTTCATCGTCGAAATTACGGCCAATTACAGCAACTGAATTCAGGTTCGCCAACCGCGAACAATCAGCTAATAAAAAGGAAAAAAGAAGCAGGCAACAACCGGCAAGGAAGGGTTTCATGACAGAAGCGTGATCTACGCGTTAAAAACGCAGAAAGATGGAGAAACGCGGCGTGCTTGTCAAGTTTCAGCCCCGAAGATAGAGCAGGACTTATTATCCGGAGAAGTCTGCCGGTCTTTTAACTTGCCGTAAATTAAAAGACCGGCAACGCCTGCTATTTCCCTAAGCGATAGCGCTCCATAGAGTGTGTTTATAAGACAATGTTGTTTTTGGGCTGAAGTGCCGGCGGCAGGTCCGTTTCACCCAGCATTTCGCGCAGGTCAATTTCGATGGTACGGCTGATCTGGGAAATCGGCACGTCGTTGGGACCACCCTCGAACGGATTTTCAGTACTCTCGCCCACTTGTTCCAGCGAGGTATAAACCCACGAAATAAGCGCACTGAACGGAATAACCAGCCAGACCATATAGCCCTGCAACGGGCCGGTAACCTGGTTATTCAGCTTTTCAAAATCCCCCAGCATGCCGAAGGGTAGCATCAGACAGAACAACCGGACAAAAAACGTATTGATCGTTGCCAGCTGACGGGGATACGGAAAGTTTTTAATGCGCTCGGTACGGCCCTGCTGGTCATAGAACGCGGCAATCATCCGCTGCATTTCCACAAACTGATAACTGTCAATCAGTTGCTCATCGAACAGCTGACGGGTGGTTTTGCTTTGCAGACTCATGAGCTGCGCGGCCCGGTTTTTTGTACCCATCACATAGGCCGTTTCGTCAGCCGGCAAGTACGTTTTAAGTAATTCCTCCAGCGCCGTTTCTTTTTCCGGGACCACGTAAAACTGAGCATACTCCACATTATACGCTTTCCTGGTGCTTTCCCATGCTTTAGGATCCCGCATCTGATAGCGCAGGGCCGTTAGCCAGGCGAAGTGGCGGTAAATTAAGGTCCGGGTGTGCTCAGGATGTCGGAAAAAATCACGGCTCATAGTTCCCCAAGCACGGCTGTTGTTCAGAATCGCGCCCCAGATCTGACGTGCCTCCCAGGTACGGTTATAGGTCTGTGTGTTTTTAAAACCGATGAGAAACGCCGTTGCCGTACCCAGCAGCGCGACCACCGTCCAGGGAAGCGCCAGCCACGTTAGTCCGGCAACATGGTACAACACCACCGGAATGGTACTGATAAAGAGTAACCTGTAGATATTGCGCCGCGTCCAGACGACAAATTCCGGGAATGAGTAAGATTTACCAACATGCATAACGGTGAACTGGTTTTAGTGAATAGTTGCGTCTTGTGTTGAGACGTAGCCACTGCTCAAAAGTTATGTAAACGCCTAAGACTTCAATCTGTCATGACAGACGTACACACCCCGCAGCAACGGAGCTACAACATGTCCCGAATAAAAGGGAAAGATACAAAACCAGAGATGATTGTCCGGAAATATCTGCATGCCAGAGGGTTCCGGTTCAGGCTCCACAACAAAGACTTGCCCGGTAAGCCCGACATTGTCTTACCCAGATACAGAACCGTTATATTTGTACACGGCTGTTTCTGGCACGGACACGAAGGGTGCCGGTATTTTATACTTCCAAAAACCAAAACAGAGTGGTGGGAAGCTAAAATAAGCGGAAATAAAGAGCGGGACAACCGTAACCTGGCCGCACTGCGTGCGTCAGGATGGAAGGTGATTATTGTGTACGAGTGTGAGCTCAAACCGAAAGTGCGGGAAGAAGGCCTGAAAAAGCTGGAAGACGCCATCCGGCAACAAGCTCCCTCGGCGACGTAACGCTTTACTGAACCAATGCAGGTAAAAGCAGACTGAACCAATGCTGGCAGAGAATACAATCAATACGAGTAACCTGGACAAGAGCGGCGCCCGACCGGCACCGTTTACCTTTATTGACCTGTTTGCCGGTATCGGCGGCTTTCACATCGCCATGTCGTCGGTTGGCGGACAATGTGTGTTTGCATCCGAATGGGACAAGTTTGCCCGGATGACCTACGAGGCCAATTACCGGCCCCATAACCCCGAACTGTTTGACAGCAACCGGTTTAACTGGGACATTAATCAGGCGAAGCCTGAAGATATTCCGGATTTTGATGTGATGTGCGCCGGTTTTCCGTGTCAGCCGTTTTCACATGCCGGTTTGAAAAAAGGATTTGAAGATACACGGGGAACGCTTTTTTTCCGGCTGGCCGAAATCGTGAAGCATAAATCCGATGCTGGTAAAAAGCCAAAGGTCCTGTTTCTGGAAAACGTTAAAGGATTGAAATCGCACGATAAAGGCAATACCCTGCGACGGATTCAGGAAATTCTGGAAGATGACCTTGGGTATAGTCAGAAAACGGTGGTACTTAACTCCAAATATTTCGGGGTGCCGCAGAACCGCGAACGGCTGTTTATCGTGGCCATTGACAGCAGCATGGGCCTGACGTTCCAGTTTCCGTTTGGCCTGACCAAAGAAGGGTTTCCGATCTACGATCCCACTGATCTGGAACTGGCCAAACCAACCCGTGTCGGCAATATTCTTGACCCGAATCCGCCACAAAAATATACGATCTCCGACCGGCTTTACCAGGGCCACCTGCGCCGCCGCCAGGAACATGCCGTGAAAGGCAACGGGTTCGGGTTTTCGCTCTTCAGCCCTGATTCAGCCTATACCAGCACGATTTCGGCCCGCTATTACAAGGATGGCAGCGAAATTCTGATTGATCAGGGGGAGCATAAAAACCCGCGCAAACTTACCCCTGACGAGGCCCGGAAACTACAGGGCTACCCCGATGGCTTTGTTATTCCGGTAACGGATGTGCAGGCCTACAAGCAATTCGGCAACAGCGTTTCGGTACCGGTGATCAAAGCCATCGCCAACGAAATAAAGCAGCAGGTTCTCCAGTAAGCTCTTTTGTCATGCTATCCCTTATTTGTCATACTGACCTTTTTTTGTCATGCTGACGCAGGAAGCATCTTACAAAACATATCGCGCATAACCGCTCTCCTTCAGGTCGCTCTATACCAGAGCGACTCTTTTATTTTCAGGGCGGCCGTGACAGATGGCCAATGTTTTCGTATTAAGGCTAACCATCAAGCCTTTACCTGCCCTGTATGCACCTGTTTGACCTGCTCTCCGATGCCCTGCGCCTGAATATTATCCACGATAACGCATACAAAACGCGCATGAACGGTTTTGTGTCCGAAGTTTTTTTCGATCGCTACCTGACCGGCCGGCAGATTACCCGTTATCACGGCGGTTATCTGGTGCCTGTCCGGAAGCATACCGCTGCGCTCACAGACTTTGTTTACTTCACCTGCATCAGCAGTGCCGACGAGCCGGCAGATTATCTGTCGGTTTACCAGGCCCTGCTTCCGCTTCGGCCCGTTTGCCAGTTTCTGATTGTGTATGAAAACGGGCGCTTTGCGGAGCAGACCATGATCGACGCGGGCGGACGGCAATTCCCGTTACCGGTCTGGCAGGTTTACCGGTTTGAAAACGGTGTATTCAGCAGCGAATCAGACGGTATACTGGCCTTAACAAATCTATTTGACGACAGCGTACAGCAACCTGTTTTAAAGAAGGTCAGCGCCTTTCAGATTGATGCAGCCCGCAATAACCTTGCGTTCTTGCATGAACAAGAACTAATGCACCTGTATGTGGAGCGGCTCCTTTTCGATGTATTAATCGGACGGCGGAAAGTTAAGGGTGTACCTACCGACATTGACTGCATTGTCAGGCAACCTGGTACGGATCAGCTTGTCCTGATCGAAGTAAAAGAGAAAGACGTAGCCAGAACCATTCCCGGTTTCGGGCTGGACGAGCACCGGATGCAGGCCATGAAGCAGATATCAGACCTGACCGGCCTGCGGTATACACTGGTGGTGCGGCACATCCGTAATCAGAAAGACAGAGCTTTTATTGGCTGGAAACGCATCGAAATCAATACATTTATGCAGCATCGCCATCCGGTTCCGGTTGAAGGCGGCAAAGGCATGCGTTCGATGGACTCCCACAATCCGACTTATATCTGTCCGGTGGAGTATTTTAAGGAGATTTAGGGAGGGCATGTTGAGAGGTAAAGTATGTAATTTCCCCAAATGTCAGTACCCAAGCCATCAGACAGGCCTTCCCATAAAACCAGTGATCAAAAAGTGTGTGCAGGCCAGACGATTGTCAGATTGAGTCTTGACTATTACAATTGAACATTCCCCTTTTCGGCGTGAAGCATCAAACTTCTATTTCATTTTCAATCCCAATCTCAACTTGATTTGCAATCTTTATGTCTTCATAAATTGGAATCTCCGAACCTAATATTTCAATTGATACAGTAATAGCATATGGAATTTCTTCAAAGTTCTGATCCCAGCCTTTATGTCCCCTTACTGCAAAAGAAAGCTGTTCAGGTAATTGATGTGACTTTAAGATCACCCAGTCTTTTTGTAAGCTACCTTGGTTACGGTTCATACCTTTAACATCTCCCCGATCACTGGTTTCACGAATTTTCCACTGAATGGTATCTCCGGGATCAACACTTGGCCTCCTTACAGAATCAGGATCTTCAGGTTTCAGGGCACGTTCCGAAAATTCTTCAAAGGTCTCGTTTAGTTTAGATGAGGTCCAATCCAACCAAGTTGCTAAATACGACTTTATCTTTTGCCTTGTTCTCCGAACTCTGGCCGTATAAGCTAAAGTAACCTCAATTAGCACATCATATTCTTCTCCTGGGTCTGTTAAAGAGCTAGGTATGCTCATAGTGTAGAGGTGAGCTTGGCCAGCTTTTATATTGTCTGTATTGTAAAAAGTTACCCTATAATCAGAATTTTTAATAACCCGCTCTAAGGAAGGATGTCCATAACCCAAATGTCGCAAGCTTAAATATGTTGGCTTATTAAAAAAATTACCGGGGAGCCGTGCTCCTTGAACCAAAAGAGCACGTATAAGATTTACGCCTTCATTCGGATATATACCTTTTAAAACAGCAGCAATGTGAGTAACTTTTGGAGTACTGAAGGATGTGCCAACCTCAAACTTACCTATAGCGTTACCACCATGCAAGGTTGAATGAACTAATTCAATAGCAGTTTGATCATTTGTTGCAATTCTAAAAGATCCATCTCTTGATACAACTATACCACCACCATATTCCACTAAATCAGGTTTTACTTGGCCCCACATACCAGGCCCAATTCTAGAAAACCCAGAAACGGCATTTTGTTCTGCTAATGCTTGCCAATCTATATACTCAAATCTCACATGATCAATTGAACCGACAGATATAGAAAAGCTACTTTGACTAGGATTTGCTATACGGCAAAGTTTATTTTCTAAATACATAGGATAACCTACCCCACTTCTGAGAGATGCTTGGATGCTGAGTCGTGTAATATTACCTACTGCAGACACAAATAAAACATCATGCTTATGGGTCAACTTATCAATCATTGTTGCCCAAGATGACATATGCTTAATCCTAGAAGGGGCTCTTGAGGCAATTGAAAGGTTGTATATTTTACAATGATCTTTATTGTCATCTACAATTTTTTTCATCAGATCAGCAGGGTGCTCTATAGTGCGCCCCCTTTTTAGGACCACTTGTTAAATTGGATAACGGGCTTAAT